>JACPHP010000011.1 GCA_016188605.1 Candidatus Spechtbacteria bacterium
AAGATCTGCTCCAAAGCTGGTAGCTCCGCCCAGGTTGGCTATGCCGTCTACTTCAAAGGTTCCTGTGACATAGAGATCATCTCCATTAAGAGGGAGGGTGGGTGTGCCGTTGCCTAGTTGGATATTCTGGTTTAAGGTGATGGCGGCTTGTGTTAGGCCGCTGATTAGAAACACTGCTATGATAATACTGGCTATAGCGCTCCAGGTTTGTCTTTTTTTTAATATGGGTAGCATATTATATATATAGTTTAATGAATAAGAATATAAACTGGCAGACCTATAAATATAGTATATCATATACCCCCCCCCCCCCCCTGCGATGGGTAGGGTGTGGATAACTTTAGGTTGAGATTACAGAGGTTTAACTTTTACAAAACTTATACAGAATCGTTGGGGTGAGATTGAGGTTAAACCTCACCAGATTACATTGTTCCATTGCTCTATCGTTACATTGTTTCATTGTTGCATGGTTTCATGGTTACATAAACAATGGAGCAATGAAGCAATGAAGGGGCAATGGAATGGTCGGCAATAACTGCTCATGCGTCTTCAAAAGATTGTTATGGTAAAAGCCGCCAGCACTTGGCTAACGGCTTTAAGGAAGGATAAACGCCAGATCTTAGTCTGAGATTAGCACCTTGTGCCAGCCGGCCATATCACGCAAATATCTTTCCTCATCGCCATTATAGGGATAATCGTGAATGACTTCGCATGGATACCGATCGTCAGGAGTCATATTCGCGCGAATAGCTTCGTAAATAGCGATCTTCTCTTCGCTAGTTAATGGTCGTTGAGCTACCATGATGCCGCCGCCTTCCGCACTGTTTTATTTCCTTCCTAAAGCTAGATTAGCAAATTGCTGCAAAAATTCAATGATTAGTTTATTTAATAAGAATCCCCACAAACTGTTGCAAAAATTGCTTTGCTTGAAATAAAAGATTTGCCCCGAGTTCTGGCGCGCCAGAACTCCCATCCGAGGAAGGTTCGCTTGACGATGGAGACGACGGAGCAGTTTCAACCGGTGAAGTTTCAAATGTAGGCGTAGAAGCGCCTTCCGCAGGGACTTGATAATCAGACTGTGGAAAAAATTCGACTGGCGGTGGCGAGCCAACTCCTCCGTTTTGTTGCAAATTGAAATTTTCCATTGGCGGCAAATTTTCGTTATTTCCTGGAATAAAATTGCTTGGTGGATGCGACCCCTCGCCAGCTTCAATGGGTGGCGAACCCTCTAATCCTTCATTGTTGGGCGGAGAGCCAAATCCCTCCCCCTCTTGCTGGCGATGGTCTATACTTTCATTTATCGGAGGGCTTCCGCATTCTTCGGGGTGTTCCTGGCAGTATGCCATACATTCTTCTTGTGTTTGACAACCTCCAGGACCTCCCATCCTTTCTTCACTCCCCCTGAAATCATCGGGCGGCATCATAGATTCAAAACACACGCGCATTTTATCTCCCAAATCAGAAGACATCATGCCCTCTCCTGAAAGAATTTTATCAAGCTTGTTTTGCCCCACCGCCTGCACTAAACAATCTCTCACTTCAGGCGGAGCTTGGTTTAAAGATTCTTGTATTTGTCGCGCGCCCTCGTTCATTTTTTGAAGGTCTTCTTCAGAGATTAAGCCGTGCTCTTTTGCGAACAAAAAACAAGTTTCTTGATTTTCGGGGTTTTGGCAAAATTGTTCACATTCATTCTGCCCACTGCATCCTCCGGGTCCTTTACCCCCAGTTTTTCTTGCCATCTCCGCATCTTTTGAAGACATAAATCCAGCCGCTTCGGCAAAATTTATACATTCTTCTGTATGTTCCGGTTCTTGACAATATATATCGCATTGTTCTCTACCGCGGCAAGCGGGCGGATTCACCCCCTTTCTAATTGCGGAAAGGACCTGCCTTGCTTCTGCAAGTTCGTTTGGAGGAATAAGTTCTGCCGCTTCGGCAAAAATGATACATTCTTCAAAATGAGATGGCTCTCCACAATACACGTCGCAAGAGCTTTTACCGCCGCAGGGTGGCGGCTTTACTCCCTTTTTAATCGCAGAAAGAACTTTTTTTGCTTCTGCTAGTTCGTTTGGAGGAATAAATCCTGCCGCCTCTGCAAAAGTGATACACTCTTCCATATGGCTTGAATCATTGCAGTAACTGTCGCATTCATTTTTTGTTTTACATCCTCCGGGCAGAGTTGTTCCTTTGGCAAGAGCGGCTTGCACTTTTCTCCCCTCTGCTAACTCTTCTGGGGGAATGAGATCGTTTTTTTCAGCAAAATCAAGGCATTCTGCAATATGGCTTGTGTCATCGCAATACGCCTCGCACGCTCTACCCGTGCAACCACCCGGTCCTTCTTTGATCGTCAGGGCTTTTTTAGCTCTTTGAATATCTTGTTGTGAAAGCAAACTATACTTTTCCGCAAAAACAACGCATGCCTCAACATTTTGAGGCTGGTTGCAAAATAGTTTGCACTCCGATTCATTTTTACACGAGCCAAGATCGTCTATAGGATATACGATATCTTGTTTAGATAAGGCAGAGGCTCCTGCCGCAATTCCCGCTAATATTACAAGGGAAGCGAATAAAAACAGATGTCTTGAAACAGATGTCTTCATATTTTATTCAAAAGGATTTTTTATAGCGTCCTTAAAAGGATTTGTTTTTTGTGTCGGAGTGAGTTCGGGCACATTTTGTAAAGGATTAGAAGTAGACTCAATTCCCGGAAGTGTGCCGTAAGGCGCGGCTGCGCTTGATTCTTTTTGGGGAGAGGCTTGAGTTTCTTCAAGATTTTCTGGCTGCTGCATGTTTGCGCCGAAAAACTTCCATGCGCCATAACCCATGATAACAACAAAAGCAATGATGGCAAAAACAATAATGAATTTTTCCTGTTTCATGCAATAAAAAATAATTTATTCTACCTACGTTCTTATTTTATCTTATATTAGTATTTTCCGTCAAAGATTAGATTGTGTATAAGTTTCAAGATAATAAATAACACCTTGCGACCGCAAGGTGTTATTTATTATCTTCTATAACTTCTTTTCCTGTTATTGAAATGCTCGCGAGAGCGAACTAATCTATGTTCGCGATTATTGCTCGCATAATTAGTTGGTTTTGCTTCCACTGGCCTTCGTTGAAATGAAATTTCTGGAAGCTCTGATACTGGTAAAGTTTTTCTCATTAAGCGTTCAATGTCGCGAAGATCTCCTCTCTGCTCTGGAGTTGCAAGTGTAATTGCGTGCCCCTCCGCGCCAGCGCGTGCCGTGCGGCCAATACGGTGAATGTAATCTTCTGGATTTACCGGAATATCATAATTTATTACAAGCGAGATTCCTGCAACATCAATACCGCGGGAAGCAATATCAGTTGCCACAAGCACGCGGTATTTGCCTTTTTTAAACCCATCGAGAGCTTCGCGTCGCTGTGATAGCGAACGATTTGAGTGAATCTCGGCGGCTGTATGCCTCATCGCCTGAATTGTTTGCGTAAGCCGTTTTGCGATATATTTCGTTCTGGTGAAGATAAGCGCCGTACCCCGCTGTTGTTCCAAAAGTTTTGCAATAAGCGCGTTTTTTCCGTCTTTGTGAATAATAAACACTTCTTGGGTAACGCGTTCCGCCGTGGTGCCTGATGGTGCCACTTCAACGCGAATTGGCATCTGCATATATTTTGTAGCAATGCTCATAATTCCTTGCGGCATGGTTGCGGAAAACAGCATCGTTTGGCGGTCGCGAGGAATAACGCGCAAAATCTTTTCAATCTGCGGCGCAAAACCCATGTCCAGCATTCTATCTGCCTCGTCCAAGACAACGATGTTTACATTGTTTAGTTTAAGATAACCTTGCTGAAGATGATCGTTCAAGCGGCCTGGAGTTGCAATAATCACGTGCGGGTTTGCCGCAAGCGACGTTGTTTGCGGCCTCATTCCCATTCCTCCGATAAGCAGAGCTGTTCGCAAGCCAAGACTCGCGCCTATTTTGCGAAATGTTTCGTCTACCTGAAGCGCTAGTTCGCGCGTTGGAAGCAAAACAACCCCCTGACCCTTGTTTTCTGACAAGCGCTGAATCATCGGCACGCCGAAGGCGAGGGTTTTTCCAGTGCCTGTTTGCGCGATTCCGACAACGTCTTTGCCGGTGAGGGCAATAGGCATTGCCTGTAATTGAATTGGAGTTGGGCTTGTATAGTTTAATTTTACAAGTTTCTCAAAAAGAGGGACGGCAATATCCATGCCCGAAAAGCCCGAGGCACTTCCCGAGATATTTGTTGTATTTTGTTGTGTTTGATTGTTAGACATTGTTTGAATTATATGAATTATCTAAGCAGAATACCCTCCTTCGCCCCGCGACCGCAGGGCTTCCGCCGTCGCCAAGGCTATGGCGGGACAAGTCGGAAGGGTTGTTTTTCGTTTTGACAAAAAACAAAACCAGCATGCATGACGCTGGTGGAGAAGGACAAAGCGTAAGGCATTAAGACCGCTACGGCTGTTAGCTGTTACGCTCCTATACCTACTAGCATAGCAAATAATGAGTTTTTTGTCAATGGCACAGCTCATAATAATTTTCCGCGTTGAATTAAATTCAAAATCTTTTTTACTTTTTCCATACTATCCCAATCGTGAATGGAGATTGCAAAAACATTTTTGTTAATCTTTTTCAGAGCAGCAACTTTCTTTTTTGCATCTTTTTCTGGTATTAAATCACTTTTACTTAAAAATATATATTCTAGTTTCTGAATCAGCTCCTCGTTATAAGTTTTAAGCTCGTTTTTAATAACATTATAATCCTCTACTGGATTTTCCGATTCCGCGGAGATTAAATGAAAAAGAATCTTCGTGCGCTCAATGTGCCGTAAAAATTTTATGCCTAGCCCCTTGCCGCCCGAAGCGCCTTCAATAAGACCGGGAATATCGGCGAGAATTAAATCGTAATACACCCCTAAGCTCGGCTCTAAGGTTGTAAAGGGATAATTGGCAACCTTGCTGTTTGCTTTCGTAAACTCATTAAGCAAGCTGGACTTGCCCGCGTTTGGTAGGCCAATTAGACCGACATCGGCGATAAGCTTGAGCTCCAAACGCGCGTTAAGAGCATCTCCGGGCAAGCCTTTTTGAAATTGAGTCGGGCTGATATTCGTTGAAGACCTAAAATGAAAATTGCCCCTTCCGCCCTTGCCGCCTTTGGCAATGCAAATTTTTTGGCCTATTTTTAATATCTCTATATCTTCACCAGTCTCAAGGTTATGCACTACCGTACCAACAGGAACTTTTAAAATAATATCGCTAGCATCCCGGCCATTAGTAAATTGCCCTTGTCCTGCTACGCCGTTTTCCGCCTTGATATCCTTTTTGTATCTAAACTGATCAAGCGCGCTTAAGTCGGAAACACCCTCTAAATAAATACTACCGCCATCGCCACCGTTTCCGCCAACAGGCCCCAGACTCATCAAATTTTTATTAAAAGCCACGGCACCTCTGCCGCCATTTCCTGCACCAACTTTAATTGTTACGTCGTCGATGAGCATACGCCCTGCGTAATTGTCATCTCGAAGGCGCAGCAGCGACGAGAGATCTCTCGGAACTGCGGTTCCTCGAGATGACAATTATTAAAGTTTAAAGTAAAAACTAGCAATATAATAGTCTTAAGTCTTACTTCTCCAAATCCAGCACCTCATCAATTCGTATTTTAGCTACGAATTCAGGAACGTGCGATACTAATATCATAGCACCCTCATAGGAATCTAGCGCCTCGGCAATTAACGGAATATGGCGAAAGTTAATATGGTTGGTTGGCTCATCCAAAATTAATAATCCTGGTCTTTCCAGTACAAGGCGCGCGAATGCCACGAGCCCTTTTTGCCCTTCGGATAAGCTGCCGATTTTAGTGCGAATTGCATCCGCGGTTATTAAAAAACCGGCGGCAACACCGCGCATATGCTCTTCATCGCCAGTGCCAGTATGTGAGCCGATCGCGTTCATCAAAGATTCATAAACTGTATCATCGAAGTTAAGGGTTGAAAAATCTTGACGGTAATAACCAATCCTTACCCCCTCCGCGATTACCAATCCTTCCGCGCTATTCTTTGCAATCGCCTCAAGCAAAGTGCTCTTACCAATTCCATTCGGCCCGCGGAGCAATAGATGTTGGCCTTTTCGCAAAGAAATATCTGTTTTTCTTTTCGCAGGTTTTGAGCCTTTACGCATCACCGTAAAAGAAGAAATACGCACCATCTCGCCCACTAAGCCTTCCTGCGCAGGGATAGTAAATGGGCGAATGGTTTTGTCTTCCTTGCGCACGTCCACCTTTGCCCCCTCCATCTCCTCTGCTTTGGCGCGCATGCGTTTTGCGACCATACGCATACCCCCGCCTTTATTGGCAAAAAAATTTGCTTTCTCTTTATTTTCTTGTATTTGTTTTGCAAGCTGGGCGTTCTTTCTATTTTCTCTTTCAATACGAACGGAAATTTCTTTCACTACATCAAAATAATTACCGGAGTACTGCTCCACCTTGCGTGTGTGCACGTCAAGATATAACACGGCGTCCGTAAAAGTATTTAAAAAGTTTGCATCGTGAGAAATGACGATTACTGTTTTTTGATAATTAACAAGGAATTTAGTCAGATGCGCGATCCCCTCTTTGTCTAAATTATTAGTAGGCTCGTCCAGTAATAGCAAATCCGGATCTTGAATAAGCGCGGATGCAAGAAGCAAGCGCGCCTGCTGGCCGCCCGAAAAAGAATTTATAATTCTGTCGTGCCCTGCCTCTAAATGCACGATTTCTAATACCGCGTCAATTTTAGGGTCAATATCGTAAACTTTCTTGGTGAAACGTTTTTGAAAAAATTCGCTCACTGTAAGCTCAAGCTCATCGCGCGGGATAACTTGGCGCGCAAGAGCAGTTGTCAGGCCGCTCGCTATATTTATCTTGCCCGACTCCTGCTCCAGCGATTTTGTAATCAACTCAAATATGGTGCTCTTTCCAGCGCCATTTTGACCCATAAAAGTGCTTTTGGTACCGCGGCGAATTGAGAAATCGACCTCGTCTAAAATGGGCTTGTTATGCCCGTATTCAAAAGATACTTTTTCAAACGATATTATGCTGTCGGCTTTTGCCATAGAGAATATTAAGGTATCCAGCCGCTAGGCTGGATGATTTTGCTTCTATGTATATAAAAACGAGCAAAATCAGGTAAGAAAACCGCCCCGCAGATGCGGGGCGGTTTTCTCTTCGCGATCTAAAATAATTAGACGCGAGATACGTGTTCCGCGGCTGGGCCTTTCTCGCCCGATGTGTTGACTTCAAAAGTGACGGCATCGCCAACCTTTAATTCGTCAAACGTAACACCTTCCAATGCCGTAGAATGAAAGAAGAGGTCCTTTTCTTCGCCTTCGCGAGAAATGAATCCAAATCCTCTAGGATTAAGAGTTTTGATAGTTCCTTGCATGTGATTTGCTTTTTGCTTATATATTGTGAGAAGCTCGACGTAATTTCCCCAACTTTAATCATTATATACTATAATGGAGAATGAGGCAAGTCCTCGTTGACCACTACACTTCGCCTGCAATAAGTTTTAGCTTCTCTTCCCTGCTCCATCTTTTCATTTCAGCTTCTCTTTTTCTTGCTTCATTTAGTGTTGCGTATTGCTCCGAATGCACTAGTACTATAGGCCTTCTGATTTTTGTGTAGTGCGCACCTCTTTTTGACTCATTATGCTCCTTTATGCGTTTTTCAAGATTATTAGTACAGCCCACGTACAGCGTGCCGTCTTTGCATTTAAGGATGTAGACTATGAAGGGCATAAATTGATCTGGTTTTGTTCTTTATTATATCAATATCGCGCGCATAAGAAAAGCCCCATTGTTATATAGGGCCTCTTTACTACTTGCGCGTTAATTACTCTGCGCTAGATTGTCAAACTGCTGCGTATTATCTTCGCGTGGCTGAACAACTTTCATAAAAAGAATGAGAGCGGACGATATGAAAAAAAATCCAGCAATTACATAAAATATGGCTTCTATGCCCAACTTGCCGGCTACAATTCCTCCGACAATTATAGCAAGCGCTCCTGCAATACCGGTGGCCGCGTTCATCTTTCCCACGTCTTTACCCCGGGAATTTTTTTCCGTAATATCTCCCAGTAGGGCTGTGCTGGCAGTAACCTGCATAGCTCCCGCGATACCAAAAATAGTTTGCAAAATATAGAGCTCTGTGAGAGACGTAACCATTGTATAGAGCAGCATGATAACGCCGCTTATGATTCCGCCTGCGACAATAAACGCAACTCTTCCAAACTTATCAGACAAGGCGCCTACAAAATAAGTAGTAAGTGAATACGAAAAAACCCTAATTCCTACCGCAAAACCTAAAAATTCTATAGAACCAACAAGGTTCTGCGCGTAAATAATCCAAAAAGGTCCAAGTAATCCTAAGGCAAAAGAAACAAGAGCGTTAGCGGTCACAAACAAATTATAATTGCTGACACAAGTTCTTTTGACAATTTGCACTTTCTACTCCTTTCTTTTGACCTACAAATCAATCTGCTTTCGTGATAGCGAGCTACAAATACGAGCATAACTAATATGGAAGTCCCAAGCCACTGCGCGGGATGATTTTGCCTCTATAACCGCAAATAGAATTAGAGGTAGGGTTAGAGACGCAGTGCTGTTGCACTGCGCGATTTCGCCTTTATATATAATTTGAGATTTTACCCCAAGCGTTTATAAACGCTTGGGGTAAAATCTCAAATACATTATCAAATAGGTAGTCCAGTCACGCCGTTGCGTGACTGGATGATTTTGCTTTTATACAAGGTAACGCAGCCCTGCTGGGCTGCGCGATTTCGCTCTTATTATATAGGGATATTTGAATTAAATGTTGAGAACAACATCTAATTCAAATATCCCTACTTATTAAAAAGGAGCGAAATCGGCTGCGGGGCAGGGAATCGGACCCCAATTAAAGGCTTCAAAGGCCTCTGTCCTACCTTTAGACGACCCCGCAAATATGATTATTTATTCCAAGCCCTATATTGCGCCAGCGGTATCCGCTATTATAGACCTTTATCAGCCAGAGGCTGATCCGCCCATGGCGGAGACGACCCCGCAATGTACTATCACGCAAGCATAATAACACATTACAACCTATTTTCAAGATAAAACCCTGCCTCGCACGGTTGCGATGGCAGGGTCTTTCGCTATTTTTAAAACGGCTTAATCTCCGTATTTTGCTTCAGTATATTCCAAACGACGCACGGCATTGTAGAGAGCAATTGCCACAAGCGTTTTGGCGTCTGGCGTTTCAAAAAGAACATATGTAATCGGCACTACTTTAAGGGTAATGATTTCCCCCTCTGAACGCAAACCGGTCAGACGACCGGAAATATCTTCCAGCTCTTCGCGCGTTACATCTTTCCTATATAAGAAAAAACGTAGAAACTCATCGCACAGACCGACTGATAGATAAATGCCTTTCCAACGCTCGTCGTACACCATTGCCGTCATATCAACAAGATCTTCAACGCGAATCGTAATCCCCGTTTCTTCCGCAATCTCTTTTGCCGCCACTCCGGAAAAATTCCCGCTGCCATCAAGCATGCCTGCCGGAATTTCGGGGAAAGCGAAATTGCCAGTGGCGAGTCGAGGTTGTTGTGTAAGCACCACATATTCTTCGCCCTCACAGCGTAAAACGACCAGCATTGCCACCGCGCCACCCCGCAAAAATACAATGCCGGGCAACTTATGGCCTCGATCGTCTATAACATCCGCCTTAAACTTGATGAAAATAACGCGCCGATTTGGCGGCTGCCCTACAAAATCAACCGATTGGAAAAAAATAGAACGTATCCTGAACTTGGGATCCAGAGACCCGCACCATTCTTGAAATAAGGGGGAGTCAACCGCCTCTTTCCAATTTTCCCCAAAAACTTCTATTCGCACTGAATCTTTTTTCAGAACAATCCTTCCCATGCTCATCTGCATTGCCTCCTTTTTCATACTGTGACTAGTATAAACAATTTTATTTATTTATCAATGGTTGAGGAGTTGTAGTATTATTCAGCACCTCCACCACCGCAAGCTCGAGGGGCAATTGTGGAAGCGCGACGTATTTTGCTTCCGCGTCTGCTTTGATAAATCTTTGTAGCACTTTAATAAGTTGCTCCTCGGTTAGTTTGTCGCGCTGCGCCACAAACCTCGGAAGCTGAGTATCGTATATTTCCGGAATTACCGCGTCGTGCAAGGTCGGATTTACTTTTGTCAACAAAAGCCCGCGCGCGTATCTCACGACAGCTTTGCTTAACTGCTCCATGTCTTCGCCATCGGCGGCCAATGTTTCCAAGTACGACAGCGCCTTGTCCTTTTTTCCATCTGCTATAAAGTCCACGAACTCCGCAACTATGTCCATGTCTGGTAATCCAAGAAGATCGCGTACTTCGGCTGGATTTGGATTATCGCCAAATACGAGCACGCTTCCGAGTAAGCTTTCCGCATCACGCAGAGAGCCACCGCTTGCCGTAATTACATAATTTAAAACATCCTCGTCAATCGTTCGTTTCTCTTTCTTCAAAACAGTTTTTAGACGTTTTAGTAAATCTTCACGCGTCATGCGATGAAAGTCAAAACGCTGACAACGAGAAATAATTGTCGGTAAGACCTTATGAATCTCCGTTGTAGCAAGAATAAAAATGGCGTGTGATGGCGGCTCTTCCAAAGTTTTTAATAAAGCATTAAATGCTTCTTTGGTGAGCATGTGGCACTCATCCACCACAAATACTTTATACCTTCCCATCGTTGGAAGAAAACGAATCCCCTCGCGCAAATTGCGCATTTCATCAATGCCGCGATTTGACGCCGCGTCAATTTCTATAAGGTCAACTGCCTTGCCGGCGGCAATGTCGGTACAATTGGCACATTTATTGCATGGTTCCGCATCTCCTTTTTCGCGATTAGTGCAATTTACAGCTTTGGCAAAAACGCGCGCCATTGTGGTTTTGCCAATACCGCGAGGCCCAGTAAATAAATAAGCATGCGCGACCTCATCGCGTTTTAATTCATTCATCAAAGTTCGAATGACGTGCTCTTGCCCAACAACATCAGCGAATAGTTGGGGGCGATATTTTCTGTATAAAACTAAATTGGGCATAACGAATGTTTATGAATAATGAATCGTGAATAGTGAGTCATGCGACACGGCATTCATGATTCGTGATTCGCTATTCATGATTCGCGGTTAGTTCCGTTTCTCTCTTCCCACCCAAGTCGGTTGCGACTTGCCCGCTTCATGGTTCAAATATAACTCTAGTGTAAAGAAAAAGTCAGACAAGCGATTTATATAACGATATATTTCATGTCGCGCCGGCGTTTCAGGCACATCGCGCATCCATGTCACGAGCCGTCTTTCTGCTCTGCGAGATAACGTTCTAGCCATGTCGCAAAGCGCCGCTTCACGCGTGCCTCCGGGAAGCACAAAATGCTCTGGCGCCGCAAAACTCTTTTCCCATTTCTGGATTTGCTCTTCAAGATATGCGACTCTTTTTTTATCAAACACTGACAAGTGCGGAAAATTCTCAAACCCCGGCGCCGTGGATACATGCGACTCCGCGCGAAACAAATCGTCCTGCACGCGCGCCAAAGCCCTGTCTATTTTTTTTGATAATTCGTGCGAACGAATAAAGCCCACTAGCGAATTAAGCTCATCTATAGTCCCGTATGCCTCCACTTGAGGGATATCTTTATTGCATTTTTCTTTGCCGCCGAGCAAAGAAGTTTTTCCAGTATCACCTTGACCAATGTTGGGCTTCATAGAATTATAATCAGCGAATAACGAATCCT
The DNA here is from genome assembly GCA_016188605.1 of Candidatus Spechtbacteria bacterium. NCBI lineage: Bacteria > Candidatus Spechtiibacteriota > Candidatus Spechtiibacteriota bacterium. Next base: position 11,807 of record JACPHP010000011.1, read on the forward strand.
ATACGAATAAATGAATCAACTACAGTGAGGTATTCGTATATTCGTACGCAATTCGTTATTCGCTGATGTTAATACAGGTATCCCCAAGTATGCAATTTGTCGCTATCAGATGCCGTCCAATTTGAACCGATATCAGTGCGATAAAACATATTAGGAATTAAAATATTTTGAATACGGCCGTAAGCCATGTGCCTCGCGTCCTCTACGGTCGTGCCGCTTCCCGTAATAACCAATAAACAACCAGAGCTTCCGGCGATACGCCAAATTCCATTATCATTTTTTAAATCTTCAATATGCACGCCTTCTAAGTTATCCTTGTTTTTAAACGTAACGGCAAGATCACGGTACATATTTATCGTGTCCGAATTGGCTTCTTTAGAAAAATATGACGGCACGAGAATACGAACGCCAATCTGAAACCCTCTTTTTGTTTTTAGCTCAAAATCTTCGCCTCTTGCAAGGCGATAAAGCCACTCGCCTTGCGGCATAGTAATGCCCTCCTGTTGTATTTGAATGGTTGGGTAGCCAAAACGCGAAGTAAACTCTAGCGGATATATTCCCCTGCCATTTACAATGCAATTGATATCAAAATACCCAACATATCCAGATTCGCGCATCGCCGGCAACATACGCTCAAGCGTTGAATGAAACAGCATATTCGGCGCGCTCCAATACATCAACGTGCCCATTTCGCCAGTAAACGGCCCGAGATCTCCTGGAAAAATACGCTTGTGCTCAAAGTTAACATTAATGGGATAAATAAAGTCGTGACCGTTAAAAAACGCGCCGACCGCAACCTCCACTCCGGCAACGTGTTTTTGAAGCAAAAATACTGGCGCTTGCTTCTGCCATAATTTTTTGTTTTGCTCCAAAAGTTCTATAAGATCGCGACCATCTTCTTCCTGCCCGAGAAACAGCAGTCCCTTGCCAGCTGACGGCGTATTGCCGCTTGGTTTAAAAACGTAACGCGACGGATTATCTTTGACAAATTGTATTGCCTCTTCGTAGCTTGAGAGCTGCCAACTGCGAAGCGTATTGATATTATATTTTTTCATTTCCGACTGGCCGAACTCACGGTCAATTTCCAGTTTATCCGTGTACACACTACCTCCAACAACAAGTTTTCCTTCTTTGCGCAAGCGATCCGCAATAGCTCCAAAGCCCACATCATCAAAGACAATAACGTCCGCCCAGTCTTTATACTGTTCCCACGCGTCAACTTTTTCTAAAAAACCATCATAAACATCCGCGTCTGATTTTGCTTTAATATATGCCCTTACCTCATGCCCTTCACGATTTAACTGCCAAGCCAAATCGCCGCTCAAACTTTCCAACGAAATAAATAAAAACTTCCGGGGCGTGAACGCGCCGACGACCGGTGGCGACTGTATTTTAATGATATTCTCTTCATTATTTTGTTCGGATAGTGGAACCGAATAGCTATTTTCCCCGTTAGATATTTTTTGTGTTTCTGGCATAAATTTACGCTAATATAGGTTCCGCGAAGCGGAATACAAAATTTTTGACTTATGAATTTTGACTTTGTATATATGCAAGTATAACAGGTTATGTTTTTTGCAACAATAATAATTTAACTAAAACAAAGGCGCGAATTTTATAGAGCCGCCAAGAAACCTGACGCGTCAACCTCTTTGACAAGCTCCTGCCGTGGCGGTACATTTATCATTGTAAAGATGGTTCCTTCAAAAAGTGATTAGGAGGAGGAACATGACGAACGTTTCTATGCCTGCAAATTACTATCGTTACATTTATCAAATCAGGGTTCAAAACAAGCCAGGCATGCTAGGCAGGCTTTTGAAAGCAATCAGTGAAGCTGAAGCGGGAATCGGTCCAGTAAGCCTTATTGATAAAACGTCGGAAACGGTGACTCGCAACGTGTGGCTGGCAATTTCAAGCGAAGAAATTCGCGCGCGCGTAGAATCAGCAATAAAAACCGCCGGATCAGAGCTTATTGCAATCCGCGACTCTGTTTTACTTGCGCACCAAGGTGGAAAAATTCAGGTTGTTCCTCGCGCTCCTATAAACACGCGCGAGGATCTTGCAACCTACTACACTCCGGGCGTTGCGGAGGTCTGCCAAGCGATAGAACATAATCCCTCTCTGGTGTATGAATACACGGCGAAAGGCAACATGGTTGCCGTTGTTACCGACGGCACGGCAGTACTTGGACTCGGCGATATCGGCCCTGAAGCAGGACTTCCCGTAATGGAAGGCAAGGCAATGTTATTTAAAGAATTCGGTGGAGTTGACGCATTCCCCATTTGTTTAAACACAAAAAATCCGGATGAAATTGTAAACATTGTAAAAGCACTCTCTCCCGGACTTGGCGGTATTAACCTTGAAGATATTTCCGCGCCGCGCTGTTTTGAAATTGAAGAACGTTTAAAGCAAGAACTGGATATTCCTGTTTTCCATGATGACCAGCACGGAACAGCTGTAGTTGTATTTGCGGCTCTCACAAATGCACTCGCCGTTGTGGGCAAAAAATTAAACGAAGTAAAAATAGTCATCAATGGCACGGGGGCAGCCGGCATCGCAATCGCCAAAATACTTATGAGCGGAGGCGCTGAGCATATTGTCGGATGCGACACACGAGGCACAATTTACAATGGCCGCCCAGAGCATATGAACAGCGCCAAACAATGGCTTGCCGAACACACCAACGCGGAAAGATTGCAAGGCAGTATTTTTGATGCGCTTACAAATGCTGACGTTTTCATTGGAGTCTCTGGACCCCGCATTCTTCACGCCCCCGATATCAAGGTTATGAACCATGATGCAATTGTATTCGCTCTTGCAAATCCAATCCCTGAAATTGAGCGCGAGGAAGCTTTGCAGTATGCTCGCGTTGTTGCCACGGGGAGCTCAAGCGACCCAAATCAGATCAACAATGTCCTTTGTTTCCCGGGACTATTTCGCGGAGCGCTTGATGTGCGCGCGAGAAAAATTAACGAAGAAATGAAGCTTGCGGCGGTAAATGCTATCGCAAGCTCAATCGCGCCCAAAGATCTTCATGCCGAACACTTTATGCCAAGCGCCCTTGATAAAAGCGTAGCGCGGCGTGTAGCTCAAGCCGTAGCAGATGCGGCGCGAAAAACCGGAGTCGCTCGAAAATAATTTATCAAAGAGGCCCCTGCCTATGCGGGGGCCTTATTATTTTAAATCCACGAAGACGTGATATAACGACGATGCTTATACATTAGCGCTTTTGCAATGCGGTTCATGGCTTTCAACCATGCCGCCTCGCGTAATGTTACCCCGTATTTACGTGCAAATTTAATCACTTCTTCCGCAGAGTCGCGCATTACCGATATAATCTCTCCTTGAACTTTCTTGTCAATCTCGGGCAGTTCTACTCTATGGTGTGGCGGCCCAAAACTCAAAGACCATTCAAAATAAGAAGCTGTTACTCCACCGGCATTGGAAAGAATGTCGGGAATAACCAAGATTCCTCGCTGATTCAGGATAGAATCGGCCTCCGCGTCTTCCGTGGGATGATTTGCAAGTTCAAGAATCCATTTTGCTTGAAGAAGAGGAGCGTTCTTTACCGTAATAACGTTTTCCATTGCGGCCGGCACCAGAAGATCGCACGGCTTTAGTAAAATGCTATCAGAAGAGCATTGCTCTCCCGCTACATGCGCGAGGCTTCCGTTGCGATCCTGGGGCAACGAACTTACATCAATGCCATTTGGATTATACACCCCTCCGGTAATATTGCTCACGCCTACCACTTTGTAACCGCGCTCCGTGACAAGGCGAATAAAATTTGCTCCAACCTGACCAAGCCCCTGCACAATCATCGTTGGCTTAGAGTTTAAACTAACAAGATTGCCACCTAATTTTTGGAGCATTACTTCAAAAACCTCAATCCCGCCAAGAGCAGTTGCTTCTTCACGCACGGGAAGCCCGCCATATTTTGGACTACGACCAGTCACAACCGCGTCATGTTTGCCCTGTGCCTGCGCCATAAACCTCGCGTGGATTATATCCATATGTTCTGACGTGGTTCCCATGTCAGTTGCCGGCACGTAATAGAATGGCGGCCTTGTGATATCCAAACGAATAAGAAAATCGGCAATTGCCTCAATAATACGATGAATCTCTTTTTGAGAATATTGCGTGGCTGGTTTCGGCAAACGAATACCAGATTTAGCGCCGCCAAACTCAAGATCAACAACACCGCACTTGAATGTCATCTCGACAGCAAGCGCGCGCAAAATATCTGGCGTTACAGCATTGCTAAGACGTATGCCGCCTTTATGCGGCCTATCGTCGGGATAAGGATTGTAGTGAAGCGCGAGGGTTAAAGTAAGACTTTCATAGGTTCCGTCGTCTAGCTGAACGCGAATCCTGTCTGGAGTAATTTCCCTAAACTTGAAATGCTTCAGCTCTTGCTCCACCGCCTCTGGAGGAAGGCAAAGTATTTTTCCCGTCCAATCAATTTGCCGAAAAAGCGAATCGACTAGCGACGCCGATGCCATTTCCACGCCTCTCTTTCATTCGCAAATTATAAAAGAATAGCTGCCCGATTACACTACCACGTTCGTTTTATTTTTCAAGCAGCAGCACCAAAAAAGAGTGTCGAGCAAAAAACCAGCATACATGCCATGCGACCTCAATCTAATGCCATGGCTTAGATTAAGACTATACCAGGTTCTACCATGTAAAAGGGATATTGAATGTCTACCATCCCTACGCCAAAAAAAGTACTCGACCCCTTTATTCCCTTATTCTGTTGGCAACGTGTACACTCGCAGTTCATCTGTAGCGAGCGTGATGGCACCGTTAACAGCATCACCCGTAATAGCTATACTCGTTATTGCTCCTACAGGCATTGCATTAGTCCATGCTGAGCCAACAGAAAAAACTGCTCCCTGGCCTTCTGATGCACCACCATAAGACCCAATCCCCGTCAAACCGTGGGTATAATTAGTTTCTCCGGGGAGCAACATAAACTGTGCCGTTCCATCTTGGGCTTCATTTGTACTACCAGTTCTCAAAGATGAAGCAAATTGAGACGTAGAGATAATCTGAATATCGTTGATTTTAATCCCCAATTTAGGCGCAGAAGCTGCTCCTGCTGTTTTTCGCCAGCGAAAAACGATCTTAACCCATGTCCCTTGAGATATATTAAGTCCGCTTACACTACTTAGGGTTGCAGCATCATTTCCGGTTGAAGTTGTGGTGCGTTCAGTTAGATCAGAACCTACTAATGTCATCCCTCCTCCCGCCGCCGCTTGGAACGTTGGAGCCGCTCCCGCGCGCCATTGGAGGTAAGAACTTGGGCGGCTGTTCCTGCGGCGACTGTTGTGGCAACGCCCGAAGCGTCCCAGGTGATAAGTTCACCGTCTGTGCCGTTTGCTAAAGCTGAAACAGGAATGCCCGTTACATTCGTCATCAC
>JACPHP010000012.1 GCA_016188605.1 Candidatus Spechtbacteria bacterium
GGCTGTTCCGCCCGAAGAAGCAACATAGTTATAGACATTACTTCCTATAACACTTTGACCTGCTGGGACAGGACGAGAAGCGGTGGCAGTTGCCACTACTTCTGGCGCAATGCTAACCGTAGTGCTTGCGGAAACCGCGGCGGCTGGAAGCTCTACTGATGCTACCACGCTATCGGTAGTTGTGACTGTGGTTTTGCCTCCTTCGGTAGCCGTTGCTGTAACCTCACCTGTTGTGGTTGTCGGAACAGCGGCGGGAGTCGGTGTTACTACGGGTGTTACGACAGGTGTTGTTGCTGCGGGCGCTGATCCTCCTCCCCCTCCTCCACCACCTCCGCCACCAGATGAACAAACGGAGCCGACGGTTACGGTTGCGCTCACTGTAGCGCCTTGGTCAGGAATAACAAGGCGAAAATCGGTAGCTCCGCACGAACTAGTCGTGCCGGTTGTATTAGTCGCATTCAACGTTTTTCTGTCCGGGTTTACAAGAGTTACCACGTCATCATCATCAATCGTAATTACGATGTTAGCTGTGTTTATCACAACCGTATCAACGCTGATGTTGGTACCGGAACGAAGAATCTGTATGACATCATTAGTTGAAGAGAGTGTAATATTTTGCGATTGAGTGAAGATAACATTTTCAGCAGCAAGCGCGGAACCAGCGCTTATCACAAGCAAAGCAAAGGCCACAAAGGCAGCTGAGCTTGGAGATATGTATTTTTTGAATTTTTTTACCATATCAAGTTCTTTCAAATTTTGTTTATTAGTCAAAACTCTTACAAAATATAGCATCCGACCTTTGTTATATTTTGTTATATTTTGAAATTGCAAGAATTATTTTGCCTAACTGACAATACGTTTTACATCTATTTTATCTCTGACGATCCATTTATCATATGAAATGATTGAAATATTCCTTCAAGATCTTTTCTGTACAAAGGATAAGTCTCAACCGTGGTGCCTCCAGAAAGATAGTAGAGAGAATGACCCACAAATAGTATGAGCTGGCGTTCTCTTACATACGCTTTAGACGCATGTTTGAAAGTGTAGCTAATATCTATGCCCGGGTATCCATCCCTCTCTATTTGCTGAATACTTAACTCTTTGAAGTCCTGCAACGTTGAAAGCTGTTGTTCCAAGCTTTCTTTGAAAGCATTGTACTCAAACCTAAGTTTCTTCTGCGGGTCTTTTTCTTCTATAATCACACCGGCTGCGGAACTGCGCGTTGCCGGATGCTGTACGCCCACCACAAACTTTTCATTTTTATATTCCAAGTCAACTTTTGGAACAAACTCCCATGCTTTGGGAAAACGGAAACTGAAACCACGTTCTGTATCCTCGTATAGTTGTGATTCTTTAAGGAACTGCTCCTCTTGAAGCTTGGGGAGAAACCATAGGGCTGTGAAAATCCCTACGGCTCCGATCAACCCAAGCCCCAAAAAGATAGACTGTTGCAATTTGTCGCCAGAAAATTTCACAAATTACTCTGCTTATTCGGTTGCCGTGTACACAAATTCTACAGAAGCAATGTCTACAATATCATTCATAGTGCCGTCCGAACCAATAGATAGGTAGAAGCTTACGCTGTCGTTAGCGGCCAAAGCGGCTATTGTAGGCGCGCAAGTATAAGAAGTTGAGGCCGCTTCAGAAGCTTCAATAGTACCCACTGCTTGCAACACGGCTCCGTTTACTGACACCGCGCAGTTAATCACTTCGGTAGCGCCCGTATCAGCGTCTTTTACAGCGCGTACGCGAAACTCGCCACCCGACGCATAATCCGGCCCGATAGTAAACTGGTTACATACTTCAATGCCTTGGTCTTCTGTACCGCCAGTGTCATCAAAGCGAAGGACAAATCCCAAACCGTCTGTCGCGGAGTTAACGAAGTCAGGCAATGTATCAGCTGTGGTATCAAAACCAATTTGGGTTCCAGCAGCAGTGTCGCACTCAATGAACGAGAAAAGCGGTATGCTGATACCTCTTGCCACATCAACAATTTCTCCCGCGCTTACAGAGCTTGCGGGAAGCACCAATTCGCCATCACCCGTGCCGTCTGTGGATAACGTAACAATGGTGCTGTTAGAAGAGCCAACTGTAACTCCAGCGTCCGCGTCAATATTGAAGCGTGTTTCAGCTACTAATCCCCCTTCCACTACTCCAATGGTGAAGTCACAGTCCTCGGTGCCGTCGCCTGTGTCCGTGCAGTTTGTGGTCATAAGAACATGCGCCATATCGTCCACTGAAGAATCGGCATAGTCACGGAAGTCCATTGTGACATTGCCGGTTGCGCCGTTTCGAATGGTTACGTCGTTGTCAACAATCGCAGTGAGCGAAGTAACGTCGGCAGAACCGATCACGATGGCGCTAGCTCCTCCTCCATCAAGCGTTAAGGTTCCGGTGCCGCCGGAGCTGACGGTTAAAGCGGCGTCCGCATCATCATCCGTCGCGGTAAGAATAATTGTTCCTGAATCTGCCCTATTAAAGGTTACTGTGCCGGTAGAAAGAATTGTATTTGCGCCAATGCTTAAGGCAGATACAATATCCGTGTCCGACACATCAACACCAATAGCAGTTTCAGTTCCAGCTCCATTGGTAACAGTTCCTGCGGTAATAAGAATACCGTAAGCAGTGACGGTATCACCCGTACCAGCAGTAATGGCTGGCATGGTGATATTTGCTCCCCTCCAGTCAATGACTGCGGCGCCCACGGCACCAGACGTAGTGGCAAGCGTGCCAGCCGCGGAAATGTTGTAACCGGTGTATGTAGTGGTGGCAGTTGTATCGGTTGCTGTAAGAATAGGAGTCTGAATATTCACGCCCGTAACATCCTGATCGGTTGCGGCAGTAACATTTGTATTGAGATTTAAATCAAGCCCTGTTAAATCGCCAGTTTGAGTTTCTGCCGTGTAGTCAACGTCAATCAGGGTTCCTGATACGTTGTGCACGTTCAAATCAAGTACGGCTGCAGTTCCATCGTCAATGCTAGTTACGGTGAAAGGCGCGGTGGCAACCGTCTGCTGTGTCAATGTAACGGCGCCGGTGGTGGCCGCTACATCAAAATAAGTCCCGTTGAGAGCGTTATCCCCAAATGCCAAAGCATCTCCTATTTGCGCGTCAGAAACATCTATTGCCGTTGTAATAGCTCCTGCCGCTGTATTGACAAAAATTCCGGTTGTAACCGCAGTATCTGTGTCAGTGTTATTTAGATACAACAAAGCATCTGCCGCGGCTACGCCATCAACATTATCAATATAAAGACCATAAACAGTATCTGCTGAAGACGTTGAGTTGTCGTCAATTGAAATCAGTTGGCCATAAATCGTGTCAGCGCCTGTTGCGTTATCGGAGTTTATAAGCGTCAAGCGAAGCCCCGCGGAGCTCGCGCTATCTACGAGAGTGTGAGAAATAACTAATCCATCGATACCGTCGCTAGCCGCTGGGACATCGGAAGTAATAGTAAGCGCATCCGCCGTTGTCGCCGCAGCGCCCAAACTTGCGCCATCAGCGGCGTCAAGCGTCCAGTCAAAGTCGCCTCCATTACCTGTAAAATCACCATTACTAACAAGAATGTCGCCCGCGGTAAGCACCAGCGCGTCGGTGCCATCAGCCGAGCCGGCAATTGTTGTTAAGCCGTCCTCGCCGACAGAAAACACAGTTGCGTCGGCAGTTTCATCCCATGCCTTCAAATAATGACCGCCGGCCAATGTAGCTTCGGTAGCTGATAGGTGAAGAAGGGTTCCCGTAGTAAGTCCGTCGCCTATAAAGGCAACAACACCATTGTCGGCTGCTGCGCCAAAGGTGGTTGCTGTGGCGTTAGTTACAGTTAACGTCGCGGCCTCGTCAGCATCGGTCAGAGCCAATGAACCATCTGAAACAACGAGGTCTCCGGCCGTCACTGTAAAGACGGTGGTAGCCGCCGTGCCGGGAAGAGTAACAGCGCCGGCCAAGTTGGAGATGCCATCCACTTCAAACGTTCCGGTTACATATAAGTCGTCGCCGTTAAGCGGTAAACCCGGTGTGCCTCCACCAACTTGGATATTCTGGTTGAAGGTGATCGCGGCTTGCGCCAATCCCCCGACAAGAAATACTGTTACCAAGACGCTTGCCGCAGCACTCCATATTTGTCTTTTTTTAAGTATATCTATCATAGTTAAATAATAAATTTGAACCTCCTATTATTTTAAAAAAAATAAGAAAAGAAGTTCATTAAAAATTATATTTAGGACTTACGCGTTTGTACTTAATTATCTGACGACTCAAATGCGCAATGTCCTAATATTGTCGACTCATTATTATAGACATCATAGTATGATATCTATATTTTTTTAAAAACATTCGTCGTTTATTTTATTTTTCATTGTCCTCTCTTTTTAGCGTCGACCTCATTGAAAGGAAACGAGAACATATTTCAGGAAACACATGCCCGCGCGATGCACTATGCGCAAGTATATATTCCCTTGAACCAACTTATTCTGGCTTATTATGATAACGCACAAAAAATGCGCATATACCAAAGGTTAGTTGGAAAGATGAATGTTCTTTTTTATTGTATCAAATAATTATTCAATAGCAAACAATGCAAGCTGTGGATAACTGAAACACGGATATACACGGATGCGAACACGGATGCACGCGGATACAGATAGACACAGATTCACGCGGGCAAAAACGGTTTGCGGTCGTTGGTGTAGATAATTCTTTTAATATAGAGCTTGGGCGTAGAAAAATTCACAAGAAATCCCACTTCGTACTTACTATTTCTCAAATAGTAATAAAGCTGTTTTTCGTCTATTTTAGTTGTAATATTGGAAGATTTTAACTCTACAATAATCTTATCGCTGACAAGAAAATCCGGCCTGTATGCGCCAGCTATTTCCCCTCCAGGCGTACGCACATTTATCGCTTTTTCTTTTTCAAAAGACAGATTATTGCTTTGCAAAAGCTCTGCTAAAACTTTAGAATAAATGCTTTCTTTCTGTCCGGGACCATATCCATTACGAATCGCGAAAAATAAACCGCGCAATTTATAAGAAAGCTCTTGGTGTAATAAGTTATTCATCATATAAAAATTAGCACGAACAAACTATCCGTGTCTATCCGTATCCGTGTATATCTGTGTTCACATCTGTGTTGTTCTGTGTCTAACCGTGTTTGACTCGCAAACCAAAAACCGCCCCGAAGGGCGGTTTTTGGTTTCTTACTTGGCTGCCTCGCACAAGGACAAGGCCCAAGATTATATCAGAGACTAGGAAGGATTGATGAACGCGCCACCGGTGATTGGCAAGCCCTTGATAAGGCCTACGAGAACATCGGTTGACACATCATCGTCCCAAGAGACATCTGCCGTACCGTTAGCAATTGACAACTGGAAGCTGTCGCCATCGGTTTCGTAGTCAGCTAGGTTTGTCTCAACACGGAATTCCATAGTGGTTCCGGCTGGGATCGTAACGCTCATATTGGTAACATCTGGTGTTTCACCGGCATCCAACACATTGTCTGCCGCTGTAACCGTACCAACCGAAGCGCCTGTATCCTGCCTATAAACCGTGATTCCTTGGTTTGTAGCATCATCATCTCCCTGGAAACCAGTCACGGTAAAGCGAAGGTTGTGGTTAGTTCCATCAAAGATGACATCACCTCCCGCGTCAGCGGTGATGGTGAAGCGCAAGGTCGTCATGGTTACCGGGCTAAGGGTGCCAGAAGGCGAAGCGCCGCCAGAGCAGGTTGCCGTACAGAGAGCAAATGTAGGTACTGTGCGGAATAAATACTGCGCGTTACCAATCGCCATGCTGTATACCTGGGTAGTAGCATTATCCGCGTGAACCGCGGCTGTGGTGCCGTTTACACCACGGACAACTGTGTAGGTGTCTTCGGTTGCGCCATCGGCAATTGCGGTAATCAACTGCTCTTCGGTTCCAATGGTTATAATGGAGCCCACAAGATCGTCGTCGCCGCTGTCAGCGCCCGAACCGTTGTCCAAAACAAGCGATGTTACAGTGGCATCGGCTGCCTGTCCGGCACCGTCAACCACCAAGGCTGCAACACTCGCCGCGGTATTTTCGGTCAAGGTAAGGTCGGCTAGTGAACCGGATGAAACACCGTAAGCAACTACGGAGCCCACAAAAAGCTCTGGGGAATCGCCGGATGTTGCTCCGTTTGATGTGCCCAAAACGTCTGCCTTAATAGTCCATACCTTATTCGCATCCTTTGCGATATCAGTATTGCCTTCGGCAAAAGTAAAGGTAACTACACCAGAACTAAAGTATCCATCGGCGCTTACTTTGGTGTCACCATCATAAAGCGCTACGCGAGAAAAGTTGTTATCAGACGCGCCAATTGCCTCGCCGCTATCTTCCTGGCGAACAACAATTGTGCGAATGTCAATGTCCTCGCTGTTTGCCGTCATCTTAAACTTCGTAAACGCGATGTTTGTCTTGCCCGATGTGCCAACCGCGGTCATTGCCGCAACTGGAGTTGAAGCATCGCGCACAAAGGTAAGGCTTCCGGCGTTTGCAAGGGTCATAACCTGGCCAGCAATGAGCGCGTTATTTGAGCTTGCGCCATATACGGTGGAATTAGATGAAAGGCCGGTAGCCACAATATCTGAACCGCCTGTGGCATTCGCGTCATCCACACCAACTACTGCCACTACACTGCCTCCCACGATGACATCGGCCTTCAAATCAAGTACTTTTTGCGAACCCTTGGCAACATCAACTGATATGCCGGTGAAAGCAGCTCGGTCATCACCGGATACTTCCGTAAATGAAGCAAGTGACTTTACAACGGTTGTGCCATCATAAAGCTTTACATTGCTGAAGTACGTTTCCGACGCAACGTCTGCATCAAACGTACCGTCGTTGTCCACGGTAAACGTAATCGCGCTTACCTTCAAATCTTCAGCAGAACCTGCCGTAAGCACCAAGCGGCCAAGCCATGCTTGCGATGTGCTGTTTACATAGGTGGTTGCTGGAGGGTTAGTGGACATAGAAACAGTCAACGCGCCAACTAATGCCGTCATATTGCTGCCGTTAAGATCAGATGTCGTAGCAGTGACGCTAGCAGTTGAAGACACACCTGTCGCAACTACATCGGTGGCATTTGTTGTCCACAAAAGTCGCACGCGAGTTGCGCCAGCCCATGCCGTATTTGCGTTTGTAGGCACATCCGAAGTTACGGTAAAGGTTTTAGTTGCGTCTTTTGCTATCGTCACATTAACACTGAACGTAGCGCTGGATGTGGGCGAAGCTACCGTAGAGCCAATCTGTGTCGCGCCGTCCCAGAGCTTTACATTGGTAAAGTCTCCGGATGCGGCGGCAGCGGCATTATCCTGCAAATTAAAGATCAGGGTGGAAATGGTGATTGCTTCACCATTTGCGGTAAAGTTGAACTTGCCGTACTCGTGGCCGGCTGTGCCGGGAACCACGTTCTTTGCGCCGGGATTAGTCGGAGCAAGGGCAATGGTTAACGTACCCACCGCGCTATTTGCATTGTGGGTGCGCACTTCGCCAAGGCCGTCAACGCCGGTTACCACCATTGCGTCCATATTGGCTGCTGACTGCACGCCATCAAGACGCACTTCATTAAGCGCGATTTCTATTGTGGTATAGCTTGCTGAAGTGGAAACATCTCCGCGAACATGAAGTACAACGTTTTTGCTTTTTGGAATGTCAAACACGCCGGTGTCAAGCCCCGGGGCGTCTGCTCCATAGGTTGCAACCGTGCCCACGAAATTCGTGGCTGTGCCAACCTGTGTTTCAGTACCCGTCAACTCGTCATACTTATAAAGCGTTATATTGGAAACGTCTGTCGCGCCAGCGCCAGTACCAAGAAGATTCAAACGGATTCGGGCAACCCTCACATCCTGCGCCACTCCATTGGAGAAGCGAAATGCCGAGAACAGCTGCTGGGTTGTTCCGTTCACAAAGGCCTGCGCGGAAGGGTTGGTAGCGCCGTTTACCGCCACAGTCGGGATTGTGCCCTGGCCAACGGTCTGGGCAACGCCGCTCTGCGTGGTGTATGTAACACTATCGCCGCCCGTGTCAGTGGTAATAGTGATAGAACCGCCGGAGTTCGCGCCAAAAGCGACAACGTCCGCGGCTTCAGTAATCTCAAAGTCAATGGTTCTTGTGGTTGTGCCGGTAACAATGCCCGCGGAAATGTCGGCGTATAGATAAATGATCTTTGATACCCCTGCGTTTATGCTATAAGGGGTCGCTGAAAGATCAAATACCGCGCTTCCATTTGCCATAAGTGATGGAACGGTTGAGCCAAGCTGAACACCATCTGCTTTAAGCATAACGTTTTTAACATCCGTTGAAGATGCGGAACCGGTTTGCGTTACCTTAATACTGCGAACGCTCATGCCTTCTGTTTCCGCGTCAAAGGTCCACGAAGCAATTTCTACTGCAGTAGCACCCGCAACAGGAGAACTATCAGCTGGAACTGTTCGCAAAGTAACATCAAGAGTTCCTACGCCAATACCCGCGATGGTCATAGAATTGCCATATACAGGGAATGTGCCGGAAACCGTTGTGGTTGCTGTAACGTCAGTGGCCGCGGCAATGCCCAAACGAGGCGTATTGCCCGTAGTGGCAGTGTTTGTGCCAAGAACGTCAAGCGTTCCAGTGATTGTAAGAATCTTTGTCGTGCCTGCTGGAACTACCCAGTTAAGGCCGGTAAAGGTTGCTTTGTGTGTGGTGGTGTTAAGCGCTTGCGTGCCACCAAGTTGGGTTGAGCCGTCCCACAGCTTCAATGCCGTGAAATCATTATCTTCGGCAAGCCCTGCTCGAGAAACTACGAGCGAGCTTATTGTGGTGTTAGCACCACCAACAAACTTTACTTTTGCAAACACAAAGTCTGACGCCCCACCTGCTACTTGCTGGGCCGCTGGAGTGCTGGAATCAAGAGCTATGGAAACGCCCGTGCCTGCTGGGGTAGTTGGGGTAGTGGTTGTGGTTGTTCCACCAAGCACATTCGTTGCCCATGTGGACAAACTGTCCGTCGCGGTCAACGCTGTTTGGGTAGGATAAAAGGTTGGGGATGCCTCTGTGGAATTAATCTTGTAGAGTGAATCCCAATCCAAACCAGCTGATTCAAATTCTGCTGCTGTAACATTGAGGTGACGTCGTTCGCCAGTGTCACTGCCTGCGGCAGAGGTTACCGCGTAAACCTTCGGGTCCTTTACGGAACCGTCGGCATTTATCTCTAGAACCAAATTGGAATTGGTGTATCCGTCCACTGTTGCCTGGGTAACGTCCTGAACATTGCTCCACTTCAAGTGTCCGTATGAGTTAAAGATTTCGGGGTTGAGAATCAACCTCTTAAACATCTTTGCTCCTACGAGCTTGACAATGTAGATGTCATTCGTTCCCGTCGCGCGAATAAGATCGCCATCGGCGATTGTTGCCGCGCTTGCGACAGGGGCAAGATACATTACTCCGGACATGGAGATCGCAGTCACTGCCGATGTGAAAAACGACAATGTTGTGCGTAATCGTATCTTAGTTGTTTTACTCATTTGTATATTTCCCTCTGAATTTTTCTTGCGAAAAAAGAAAAGGGTTAGGCCCTTTACGATATTCGTTAAAATATCGCGAGGGAGTGACCCGTCCGAAGTTCCGAATAATCGGAACGTGGGGGGGTGAAATCAAATGCTCATATGTGCACCAGATGAACATTTGATGCTGGCCACCGGGCGTTTATACGCCACGCAGCTGTGCGTGGCGTATAAACGCCCGGCGACCGTTTGATCCTCTAGTCAGTATTATTTATTTCTCTGGCTTGAGGCATTGAATCGCAGTCGACCATCTTTAGTTAAAGTACGCTTCGGTTTTGGGTCTCCCCAGCTAGATCCTGAACTGCGCCGTAATTACGGGTTTGTTCAGGACTAAGCTGGGGAGACAGCTCTTAATAAAGAAAAACCTATCCTCCTTGGTGCCAAGGCGGATAATCCGTTCAATCGCTACCTTGCACTAAATAGGTGCGAAGCCCCAAAGGGGCAAGGCAGTGATTGAACGCTTATCCAATTATATCAAAGAACTGCGTATGTCTAAATGTGGATAAGTTTCTTTGCTTATCGCGCTATTTTAACAAAGCCTCTGCGGCGCTCACTGCTCGTAAAACAGCATCGTAGTCCCCCTCGGCATAAAACTTTTCTGCTTCTTTCGCGATATAAATAACTGATTCATTGCCGTTTTCCTGCGCTTCAACCCAGACACGATTCAACCGTTCGCGCAAAAATGTACGGAAAGCCGTAGCGGTATCATCGCCGTACAATTCAAGAGAACTCAAGCTCTGTGAGAAAGCAGGGCTATCTGATTTTCTTACTTGCGTTTGCGTGTTAGATGAACTCGTATTCACGTTCGCGCCATTTGCGGAAGCAACGTATTTTTTCGCCTTATTAAGCGCGGTGGCAGTACGTGGTTCTGACGCGCCTTGATTGTCTGGGGCAACTTCTTGAATTACGTTAATTACGTTGCCAGTCGCGTTATGAGAAATTCTTGCGATATCTATCTGCGTGGAAACCGCGGGCTGAAACCCGCCTGACACAAAAACCATTATCGCAAAACCTCCTGTCAGCATGCTCATTGTCATGGCAAACGCGCCAGACGGAAGGGGGCGAAATACCCAATTCATCGCGTGAGCGAGGGAGAAAGCAGAAATACGTTCACGCTCTTCAATGGCCTGGCTTGCCATAGCAAAAATTCGAGCTTTTTCTTGCTCTTTCCATTGGCTGTCAAGCGTAATTGCGCGCAAACTCTTCAATGATTTGATGAGCCGATCGTCGCTTGAACTTGAATTTTGTGATAGTTGTTCAGTGAAATTTTGCATATCTACTAAAGATGACGTATGAGGCACACAAAACGTTACAATCTACCTACAGGAATCCATAGGAGGGTCGGTCCGTCCTGCACGCAGGACGGACCGACCCTCCTTTTGGTGTTATCATTCTAGCTTCAACCTCTCACGAAGGGCATTCACACCCCTATGGGCAATCACCCGCACCGTGCCTTCGGGTTTTCCGACAATATCCGCAATATCGCTAAACGGCAGGTCTTCCAAGTAATGCAGGGTAACAATTTCCGCCGTTTCTTCGCCGATTTCTGACAATGCCTGGCGTATACGCGCTATATCAAGAGAGTTTTCTACGTCTATGTTTATAGCATGCGCTTCGTCTATGCCGCCATGTGTTTCTGGGGCAGCCAACATATCTTCGTACGATACTGTGGGTCGCTGTTTGCGATAGTAGTCAATCAGGCAATTACGCGCTGTTTTATACAAAAACGCGCGAACGTTTTGAATGCCGCCTAGCGATGTGAGTACGGACGATTCCTGCGCGATAAAAACGGCTTTATGCCCATTTTTAGATATCAGATAATTCCACATTCTAAGAAATACTTCCGAAGATAAATCCTGCGCAGTCTCCCTCGAATTTGTTTTCAAAAACAGGAAACGAAAGATTTGATCGGCGTACTCGTCGTAAACGCGAGAAAAAAGTTGTTGAAATTGCCTATCTGTCATTCGTGATTATAGACATTTAATGACATTTACTGACATTTTATAATGCGATTATAGACATTTAATGACATTTTGTAGACATAGTTAATGACATTTACTGACATTTATATTTTAAGCAAAATGTCAGTAAATGTCATTAAATGTCTATTAACGAACTAAATTTTAGATAGAGATGACAATAGATATTGCTCCGGGGTGACTGAGCGAGGGTCTGAGACACAGAACAGTGTCTGTTGCCCCCCCCCCCCCCCCCCCCCCCAGTTATTTACAAAAATATAAACTATCCCGCAATATAATATTCCCGATTGCGCGTGCCTCCTCTCCTTTTTATCAAACGCATCTCCTCAAGCTTTTCAATATCCCGCAAAATCGTACGGGGATGCACGTTGGAAAATTTGACAAAAAAGGCTGTGGGGGGAGCCGGCCCCTCTTCTTTAATTCTCGTTAAAAGTTTTTTCTGCCGAAGATTAAGCAAGTCCGCGGAAGAATCCATCTCAACCACTGAAAAAGATTCTTGTAATCGTCGTTTGGAGGATTTTCGTTTTCTCGCTAACACGTCTTCGTTTAACGATATGCTGGCCAGCCGCTCTTCCTGCAGTTTTTTTTCTAAATCCTTATAAGCACGGATGAGAATCTCAAAATTGCGCCCATTCACCCATTTCTGGCTTTTGGCTATATCTATAAAAGCGTAAAGAACGTCAAATTGTTTTACCGATTCTCTCAAAGAAGAATGCTTTGCCCCATTGTTATCATCTTTTATTTCGGGAGAGAGAATTTGATTTTCAGCAAAAATGACAAGGGGAATGATATTCAAGCTTGCCTCTCTCAATTTGAACCGCAAAGGTTCTTCTTTTGGGAAAAGCTCTGTTACGCGATAAAGCGCCGAACACAGTTTGAGTGCTTCTTGAATCATGCTTCTCTTATACCCCATATAGCAAATAAGTGTCTATGGTCTATGGCTAGCCCGACCGAATACCAAAAAGTCCCCTTCTAATACAAGAGGACTATGAAACTATAGCACGAATACAGAAAAATACAAGCTTTCTATAACGTAACTGCTCATACCCTCTCATAAATTGGGGGGTGAGCAGTGACTTCTATAACTACTTCAGGACGGACTACTTCAGGACGGACCGACCCTCCTGCGGAGGGTCGGTCCGTCCTGAAGACCATATTAAACACATATTAAAACATTAGCTTATCGCTATATTCTTAAAATATTTCCTGTTTTATACCAAACAAACTCCCGCGCATTTACTGTAAAAACCGCGCTCCATGCACGACCACTTGCTTCAAACCGTTGAGGTGTCATATTAAGCCACTGTTTTGTTCCCGATCCCGCAAGCGTAACTTCATATATACGAAAATCCCCGGCTTTTTGTATGAGGAAACTTTCCTTATATCGCTGAAGCTCCTCCTCGGTTACTTCAACAATGTTCTCCCAACGCAAATGACCGTACATAGCCATAATCTGCGGAGACTGAATCCACCGCCTATAAAAACCATTGACCACATACACTTTTGTTGTCCCCTTCGCGCGAATAAGATCACCGTCGCGAATGACGCGCGGGGAAACGGCGGGGGGTTGAACATCCGTAAGATTAACAGAAATAGCGAGTATACGATAAACCCCCAACTTCTCACGCCCCCTTATTTCCGTATGGCTTGCGGGAATAATAACAACAGAGCTTACATCATCCATAAAATCAGAAACGCGTACGGTCATTTTGCCTTCGCGCGTTTCGCTGTAAGAAATACGCGTCTCCCCCGTCAACAAAGTGGTAATAACTGGTACGCGAACATAATCATTATCTATGTGGGTGCGCAAAGAAATCTCCAAAACTTCAACCTTTTTTCCTTCTAAAAGTGAGGGAATAAAACGATACCATTGCGGTTGAAAATCCTGAAAAGCAGAATTTGATCCTACGGCGGGCGTTTGGCTGGAAATTGTATGAGTAACTGGCGGCTGAATATGTAAATTATTATACTGAAGCATAGGTTGAGAATACGCATATCGCCCCGTGCCATCTATATCTCTATTTATCAATAAAGCTACTGTCCAATCTTCAAAAACATCGGAGAATGTCCGCGTTTTTCCCAGCGAGGCCAATGCCTGAGTTATTGCTTCCGCACCCACGTAACGAGAAGAATTTAACTGCTTGAGAAATACTTCTCCGTATTGACCAACAAGATAATGCAAAAACAGAGAAGCGGTAGCATAATCAATCGGCTCGTCTTCCCACACCAGTAGGGCGTCATTTGGGTTAAGGCGTAAAAGCCGTACGCTTTCTTGCAAACGGCTTCCTTCCCATGCATCATTAAAGCCTGCCGCGGTGACGGCATATTCGCTCTTTGCCTCGTCAAGCCAACGCTCCTCCTGCACTCCTTGCAATTTTGTCTTTTGATTTAAAGTAATAAGATGCTGGAACTCGTGCGCCAATATCGCGCCTGCTTGCGATGAGTTTAACACGCTAGTCGCGCTAACATACAACATTTCACGCTCATTTGAATCATCAAAAAATGATTTTCCGTATTCATCATTTTTTCTAATATACCCCTCCGCCCTGGCTTTCATGCGCGTAAAATATATGGTTACGCGCGCATCGTTGTCAATTCCCGTATTCCATTCTCTGCCAAAAACGGCGCGAAGGCGCGGATAAGTGATTTGGTCAAATTCTTGAGCAATCTTTTGCGCGCGAATGGTAAATAAGTCTTGTTGTTCGGAAGCAAGCGCTCTAAAATATTCGTCTTCTACGTAGATGTAAGTTTGTGAAGAACCCAAAAGGAAACGCGCCTTTTCCTGAGTCTTGCCATCTTCTTCATAAGAAGAATCTACAAAAAATGTAGTATCTGTCTGCGCATGCAAATAATCAGCGGGATAAAAAGCTGCTGCAAAAATAACTATCGAAATAGCTGTGCGGATAGTACTTTTCATGTCTAAAATACTCATTTTTTATATACGTTTCAAAAACGCCCGCGCCTCGTCACCAATCTCACGGTGCTTCATTCCAAACTCCACCGTTGCCTTGAAAAATCCCAGTTTATTGCCGCAGTCATGCCACACCGCGTCCATTTCATAACCATAAAGCTTTCCCTGTTTCGCTACTGCATCTAAGGCGTCAGCAAAATAAATCTCTCCATTTTTCTTTTTAAGCTTTGGAATATACTGGAAAATATCCGGGGTAATTATGAATCGCCCGACGCTGGCAAGCGTAGACGGAGTATCTTTTGGATCTGGCTTTTCTACCACGCCATGTATTTGGTATGTGCGGTCCCCTATTTTTTTGCCGGAGATCATTCCGTAAAACCTGCTTTGCGATCTTGGAATATCAATCAACCCCATTACCGATTCGTGATACCGCTCAAATGTTTCAATCAACTGGCCAATTGCCGGCTTTCCTTTGGGTGAATCCATCACGTCATCGGCATAAAAAAGCGCGAAAGGCTCATCACCCACCAGTCCCCGACCGCGCATCACGGCATCTCCGCTACCGAGCGGCTCGTCCTGATGCACGAAAATAAACTCCGCTTCTTTGTGGATATGGCGTATGCTTTCAAGCAAAGCTTTCTTTTTCTTGGCGCGAAGCATTTTCTCCAGCTCCAAGTTGCGGCTAAAATGGTCGCCGATAATGTGTTTGTTGCTATTGATGACAAAAATAATTGTTTCAATTCCCGCCTCCACCGCCTCTTCCACCAAATACTGCACCACTGGCTTATCTACCAGCGTTAGCATTTCCTTTGGCTGAGCCTTTGTGGCAGGCAAAAAGCGCGTGCCATAGCCCGCTACTGGGAAAATTGCTTTTCTAACCCTGTTTATTGCCATAGCTTGTTTTTAGCTTACATATAGGTGTTTGGTCTAAAAGGGCCAAACACCTATACATTGTGCTCCAAAAACAGGAAAAAGAAAAGACCCACTCCGCACAACTGCGAACCTAGTGGCGTGAGTGGGTTTTGCGAGCGAGGGGGATTTGCGCTTATAAGCGCAAATCCCCCTCGCTCGCTCTCCAAAATTAACTAAAAAAACGCACACGCCGGCTAAAGCCGGCGGTTTCTGACTCTAATGAAAAAGCCGCTGAGCGAATCATGCGGCTTTTTAACTTACTAGGAACAGCTGTTAACGTATGTTGCTATTTGCAATATAAATGAGTAAGGAGAATAATTTTTACTATCAGCTTCTCTTACAAGCTCGATGAGCATAATCATCAGCAGATCAGTCTGTTCTTTGTTAAGCATAACATCTTGCTTCACTCCGTCAGCTAGAACATCCAATGTTAATTTTTGAACATTTGTAAGTTTCCCGCTTCCTCTTCCAAAACCTCTAATAAACTCCGCTGCGTTTCGCATTGTAGCCTCCTATTTGCATATTCTACATAAGCACCATCGTAAAAAGTATAGATGTCGTTTTATATTCTTGTCAAATTCATATGGCTAATTCCCTAGCACATACATTAACCCGCCATTAGTGATTGCATAAACTAACCCGTCGCCGATTACCAGCGATAGCACCTTGCTATCAAGCTTGTATTGCCAAACGACCGTAAGCATGTCTGAATTGGCGGAATTGCCATTTCCATTGTTGTTCGTCGCGCTTTTTTGCAGCGCATAAATGTTTCCCGCTTCATCGCCAACATACACTTTTCCGCTAGCGTCCGTGGAAACTAAGCTGCTGATATTGGCCGGCGCGGTAAACACAGCTTTGTTAGTCCCCTTGCTTGCGCCCTGCGTATTGAACAAATAAATTTTATTTTGCTGATATGACGCGCTGTATATTTCGCCGTTACCCGCGACAACTGGCGACTCCTTAAATGAAAGTGAGGGGCTCGCAATCACGCTTTTCCATAAATACGCGCCGCCGTTTTGCGTGTCAAACGCGGCAACGCCTGTATTGATTTGGCTTGTTTGAAACTGCGCGTATAGTATGCCGCTAGCATCCAGACTTGGATCGCCAAGAATATATGTTATGCCGGTTGCGGGCGCGCTCTGCATATTGCGCGACCATAAAATAGCGCCGTCAGACAAAGATAGGACTAGGAGCGTAAAATCATTGTTGGGATTTCTAACTATAACGTAAAGATTGTTGGCATCCAAAACGGGGGTACGAATTACACTAGCCGAAGATCCTGTAAATCCGCTGATATTTAAAATACTTCCCCAATTGGGTACGGTTGTCCACAAAACAGTTCCGCCCGAGTCAAACGCCATACACTGGCGAAGCGTGCATGCGTACGCATTTCCTTGAGAATCTGTGATTGGCGAAGTCGCGTCGTGATTGCCGCCGCTTGTCGCCCACGTAATGCCCAACAAAACAGACGCAAGCAAAGAACCATCTGATGTTTGCAACACATAAAGCTTCCCTTGCGAGTTTGCAGTATTTGCGCCAATCGAAACAACGTACAATTTTTGGCTATCCGGAGAAAGCGCGGGCGCGCGCAGGTCGGGAGTTGAAATATCGTAATACCAACGCGCGTTACCATTAATATCGTATGAATATACTGAAGACTTACTCCCTACGGTAGTTGTAAGATATGAATTTCCCTCCGAATCAATCACGGGTTGAGAGATAGAAAAAGAGTATCCGGCAACTTGCATTTGTGATTTTATTTTTGCGTCACTGCTGGCAGACCAAGCAGGGCCATTTTTCGTGGACTCGTTTGTATGGCGCGCGTTAAAATATTTCATTGCCCAAATAGGCGCTCCGGAAAAATCCGCTTGCGCGGGCGTCGCGTCAGAATTTGTCGGCGTTGGTATGTCTAGCTGTGTAAAATCTTGCGCGTTGTTATCAGTGTCTTGATGCTGGTCACCGCGACTAATACTTTTATTTAGAGTTGGCGCTGCTACGGCTGTGTTTTCTTGCAGCGCGGAGGTTACGTCGCCCCATGCCACCGCATCAATGGGGGTTACCGCGCACGGAGTTTGTTTAGCGCATTCAGGGTCTTGTGAAAAAATCGCGATCGTTCCGCCCGTGTTTGCCAGCTGCGCGCTAGTGTAGGGCTGCCAGTCGGCGTTAGGGTTGTTGTTTGCTGTGTTGTATCCTTTGAAACCGATAAGATAGTAAGCGCCTGCGGAAATTAAAGCGGCGGAGGGGAATTGCTTGACGCGCCACGGATTGTCCCAGCTTGTTTTGCTGGTAGAATAGTACGCGAAATAATATCCGTCCAATGAGATATTCGCATCTGTTGGATTGTATAGCTCTACGAATTCAGAATCTCCTGTCTGTATTTCGTTGATAACAATATGAAGCGGCAATGGCTGGAAAGAATCTTCGTCGGTTTCGCTGTCATCTTCGTCTAATTCGTCCGGTGATTGAGAAGAATTTCCGTCGTCTTCGTCTTCGTCTTCATCTTCATCTTCATCGACTTCATTTTCGTCTTCATCATCATCCGAATCTAAAGAGGTATCTGAATCTTCAACAACGGCCGCGTCATCAGCGGCCGTGTCATCTTCTTGAATCTCTTGAGTCTCTTGGGCAAGCGCCGCGTTTTGCTTGGGATTCGGAGTAATAGTAATAGAAAAGTCTTGCGCGTTATTATTTGTATCAGCGTGGCTTGCGCTACGCGCGATACTTTGATTTATTTCCGGGGCGCCAGCCGCTGCCCCTTCAAAAAGGATAGTGTTTCCCCAGCCGACAGCGTCAATCATTCCTGCCTGCGCGTCTTGCGCGGATTTAGTTGATGGATCAAATGGAAAAACAGCCACGGTGCCTCCGCTATTTGCCAGCTGCGCGCTAGTATAGGGCTGCCAGTCGGCGTTGGGGTTGCCGCCGGTCGTGACATAATCCTTCAAGCCGATAAGATAATAATCTTGCCCCGATATACTTGCCCCGTCAGGAAATTGTTTTACGCGATATGGATCGTTCCACGCTGTTTTTGATGAAGAATAATAGGCAAAATAATGACCGGCGAGCAACATTGTTGCGTTGCTTGTATTGTAAAGCTCAATAAACTCCGCGTCGCCTGTTTGAATTTCATTTATAACAATCGTGGCGGGAGTGGCAGGCGCGGCAGGAGAATTTTGCTGTGTTTGGTTTTGTGTTTGCTGCGAGGTGTCGTTTTGCTGAGTGTCCTGCGCGGGCGATGAGCCCGCTGTCGGCGCTTCTTGTTCAAAAATATTTACTCCTCCGGGAGTCATGGTTTTGGTCACGCGAAAGTCCTGATTGTTGCTGTTTGTATCCGCGCCGGATGGCCAGCGAATAATGCTCGCGGCAGTAAAAGAAACTGGCGCGGCCGAACTTCCTTCAAATAATATCGCGTCGCCCCACCCCATAGCGTCAATGCGCGTGGAGCTACTTGTTTTAGGGTCGCCTTTCCAAAGCGCAAATGCGCCGGCGCTGTTGCCCAGGAGGTCGCTTGTGTAAACGCGCCAATTAAAATGTTCTGAGAAATCGCCAAATGCTATAATATAGTAGCCGCGCGCGGGAATTACGGCATCAGCGGGAAATTCTTTATTGCGCCATGGATCGCTCCACGACGCGCGATTTTGCGAATAATATGCCATGAAATATCCCGCGAGAGAGGTCGCGCTTGCGGTGGGATTGTAAATTTCCACGAATTCGCCGCCGGCAATACGCGCTTCGTTGATTACAAGTTTGGTATTTGTTGGAGTTAAGGGTTGCGTTTGCGTTTGCGAGTTTTCTTTGTTCTCCTCTTGTTGTTGCGTGGCTTCAAGGTCTTCTTTTTGTTTATCCTTTGCGCATTGCGTCCATAAGCCAAGCTTGGCTTCTTTTGCCTGTTTCTGCGCCGCGTCAAAATATGCGTCTTGGGCATGAGGATGGCCAAAGTTAAACGAGCGGACATATCCCTCCTCAATAAGTTTTTTGTTTACAAAAGCATCGCCAACCCAAATATACCCCAGCATGCGCCCGTATGCGTCGCGCGCTTCGGGACCATTTTCTATACGCACATCTTTATTCAGCACTAATTCTTCATTGCGCTTTTTTGCCTCCGCGCTAAAACATTCTGCTGTTTGTCCGGGACGCGCCACTTCCGGCGCGTCAATGCCAATATAGCGCACATATTCGCCATTGGTAAGCGAGATTGTATCACCGTCTATAACTTTACTGACGCGATAGGTATTGTTTATGTTTAAATCTTTTTGTTGATTTGCATCTTTTAGTTGGGATGGAGTTTGTGTGTTTGCGCTGTTTGATGATGGCTTTGATGATGGCGACGTATTTGAAATTGAAATTTGGGTTGATGTTGATGGGCTTTGTTCATTTGGTTGGCTTTGTTGCTGCAATGAGTTTGCTTGCAAAGCATCTTGAGTTTGGTTTAATGTTCGCGTCTGGCCACTGGTATAAACGGGATTTGTCAGAGCTGTTGTCACTTGCTGATTAAATTGCTGCTGTGACTGTTGCGCTTCAATATTTCTCTGAAAATCCACGTTGGCGATCGTAGTATTGAACGGAAGCATGGAATTAGGATCGCCTCCAATGGCCACGCCCGGCGCGATATTAGCGCCAAAGAAAGAAAGTAATTCTTGCGCGCTGCGAAGTTCGGCTTGCACGCGGAGTGTTACGGCTTGCGCGCTATTTGCGAGCGCGCGAAACGCGGATATAAATATGTTATCACCCGCGCTTGCTTGGTCATTGGCCGCTTGCTTGCCGACTGTGTCGTGAAAAAGTTTTAAGACTCCGGCGTTAGCTTCAATGGCTTTTGGCGCTAGACGGGACCAGTAGTCTTGGATGACGAGGGGGTCGGAGAGAATTAATTTGGTATCATCGCCAAATAAAACAGAGCCTCCTGAGAAGCTGGCGATTCTATACTCCGAATTATTATCAATCGAATAAATATATTTCGTATCAACTCTTGTTGGACTTGGCTGCTGATATTGCCCCAAACTGTCCTTGCTCAAAAAATGCGTATTGGTATATCGCGCGACATTGTCAAAATACGTATCAATATTCCCATATTCAAGCAGTTTCATTGCCGCTATGTTAGGCATAGCAATATTTTCTGTTGCGTGTTCATATGGATCTTCACCGCCGAGCTCATCCTTAAAAAATGGCGGGTGCGGATCTTGCCGCACATGCGCTGGCACAGTTTTATCCTGTATTAAATGGAATATATGCCCCAACGTTTTATACGCCCGCTCTTTGTCACCCCTATCATATGCCCGAATAGCTTCTTCCCATGTAAATACTCCGCTTGCGCCACCGAGCTGAAAACGATTAAGCCCTTGCATGGCGCTGTCACGCGCCCACTGCTTTGATGATTCAAACCCCTGCAACCCTTGGTTGTTTATCGGGTCATAAAAGTGATGCACCACGCGCATAACGGGCGCGTCTTCGTCAACCGACCCTTGCGCAATCCACTGCTTCTCTTGTTGCGTAAGCGCTGCGTCAAGGAAAGATGCGTTATATAGCTCTACCGCTTTTTCAGATAATGGCCGGTGAGTTGTGTCTGGGTTATAGGCGTGGGCATACGAAAAAGAGGAGCTGGCTATCAGCCCCCCAAGACCGAAAATGCACAAAATGCGAATAACTCTCATTTTCATCACAGCGAACTTATTTTCCAAACTCCATCATAGTCGCGTGTAAACTCAACATCTTCGCCGTATCGTTTCAAGGGATTAGAATTATTATTACCAGGAATTGGAGACAATTTATACCTTACAATATTTCCATATTCTTCAATCTTGGCCTCCAGTGGCGTCATCCTTGCCGCCGCCTCTGCCAGCTTCTTCTCCGCCGCCGCCTTGCGCAATCCATCCTCATACTTCCACAAATAATCCGGATGTATCAACTTCAAAACGCCATTCAAATCATTATTCAACAGCGCGGCGCGCAGTTCCGCGTAAGTCTTTTCCGGCGTGGATTTGCTTTGCGCGATATTAAATTTATACCGCAATTCTTCCGCGACTAAACTATCAATAAAACTTTGCTCGGCAATGCCGTTAGTGAAAACCTTTGTTTGCTGAAAAATAAAATTCGCCGCAATCATAGCTGCGGCGACAATAATAGCGATTCCCACCAAATCCTTGCCAGTGTGACGACGATTCTCGTACTTAGGAAACTGAAGCTGAGGAAGTTGGGGCTGCCAATTAGAAATCATAATGCTTCTAATCTTACATGGGCAGAATAGCAAGGTCAAGCAAACTTATCCACACCTTCAAAGTCACAGTTAACAATATCATCTATCAACGAAGTACAACTACGATTCAGAGGATAGCCGGGATATCCTTTGAATCGATCATTCTGAAATTCTCGAATCAAACTGCGCGTTTTCCGCTTTAAATAGAACCCAATCATCAATCGCCTGCCTGCATTCTTTCTCGCCGCCGTATAGTTTTAAAAACGAATCGCGCTGTGTCACATCGGGAAATGTAGGATTACCAACATAATCATGATAGCTGGACCAGCGATAATGCCCCAGCCAATTTATAGCATTTTTTGCATTTTTGACTTTCAAATCTTTCCATTCCGGTTCTTTTAATTCCACGGGGTTTGTATGCACATAAACAAAAGTGGTGCGAAGCTGCCCCTCGTCTTTTATTTCAACTGCCTTGTACCGCCCCTGAAATAGAGGACCAACGCGATCGTATTGTTGATTAAAATACCTTACATAACCACACATCTTCTGCATAAACGAAGAAGTGCCACCCTCTTTTATCTCGCGAATGATAAAATGAAAATGATTCGGCATTAACGCAAAAGCAAGAAGATCGACTAGCCGCTCTCGTTTATCGATCAGCGTATCATCGCCCGCCAGAGGATAGCCGGGATATCCTCTGGACCCTATGACGGCCAAGGTTTTATCCCTTCTACTCCTTAAATTTGTCCAGATATCAGCTTTCGCGTTCTTGTCATTAAAAAAATACAACCCTAAAATAAACCGCGAATAATCTTGCGGCTTCATAAATATCTTGCGCTTTTCTACTCCACGATTTATAACGTGATAAATAGCGCCAATTTGCATGGGTATACGCGCTGGCATATTTTTATTACATAGACATTGACCGTATTCCTAATCCTAACACAACGTAGATTCGCTACTAGGGAGTCCCGGCTTCCCTAGCGAATCTAATGAACCTCCGACCAAATGAAAAGACCCCGCAATTGCGAGGCCTTTACCGTTGCCAACTAGCTAGTGGTTTCTAGGGGTTTATGGGAAAATCGACCGTCAGGTCTATCCGCCATATAATGGACCTACTGCGACGCTTAACGTAGACCCTCTCAATCATCCCCCTCTCCTCCAACAGGTCAAGAATATGATAAAACTTCATAGTCTCGATGCCGGCCGCGCGCCGCACGTCAACAAAGCGCGCATTGTGAACAAAGTAGCCGTTGCCAACCTCAGACCTTTGCTTATAGGTCAAAAGAGCCCGGCTAACCCTGTCCACATCATCGTCTTCGTGCGCAACGGCAACTGGCTTGTAAGGCGCCACGACCCTTAACCTGAGAATGGCTCCGCCTACGCCAAAATCGTACTCTATTTCTACGAGACCACTAATCTTAAACTCTTTGATGTAGGCCAGGACGCTGGGCCTACTCATGCGAAAAGTTCGCATGACAACATTGACGGGATCCTCCACGACCATCCCATGATTCAGCCGATCTCCCTGCTGAAAAAGACGACCTTTCTCCACCAGCAGATCAAATACCTCTTGCCTGTGATTATTCCCGCGCGACATCGAGACTCCTCCTTATCATACGATACGTTTCGATACGCTTTGCGGCACTCACGCGACTACACAGTTTTGAGAATATATCAAACAATTACTAATTAGTCAATATGTACCACGACTTGCAAACGTGGTTAAAATAAAGGGCATTTAATCTTTTGGGGGTTAATTCCCCGCGGCTGCCGCGGTTCCTTATTCGCAGTTAGCAGTGATACCCCACTGCTTGCGGCGGGGTAATTCATTAATTTTCAATATGTCGGTAAAAAATAGAAACAAAGAATTAGCCCGTTTTTTAGTTTTTGGCGCGGGATGGCTGGGTAAAAAACTAGCTGACTACCTGCCAAACGCCGCATTGGAAAGCAAAAGGATTCTCAAAGGCACAGACGTTGAGTCGGCGATTGATAAATATAAACCGCAATGGATTATTAATGCCATCGGCGCCACAGGCAAGCCCAATGTTGACTGGTGTGAAGACCACAAGCCGGAAACTTACTTTGCTAATATCCACGTTCCATATCTTCTAGCCGAAGCTAGCCAAAATAAAAAAATAAAGATGCTTCATCTCTCCAGCGGCTGTATTTATCAAGGAGATAACAGAGGCCGAGGTTTTGATGAAAACGATCTGCCAAATTTTGACGGCTCATATTACTCGCATACCAAGGCAGTGGCCGAAAGACTTTTAAGCGCCTACGGCCACATTCTCACCTGCCGCTTAAGAATGCCCCTAGATAAAGCTCCGGACGAGCGCAACCTGCTATCCAAACTCCTAAAGTACGACAGAATAATCGTTACGCCAAACTCAATAACTGTCGTGGATGATCTGCTGGCAGTTGCAAAAAAACTAATGATGAAAAATCAACACGGAGTTTTTAACTGTGTTAATCCCGGCGCTATCACTCACAAACAACTGCTGAAAATCTACGAAGAAGAATCTGGAAAAAAGTTAAGCAAAAAATATATTAAAGCTAAAGATTTAATAGTAAAAGCTCCACGCTCCAACTGCGTCATAAACACCAAAAAGCTGGAGGCGCTTGGCATTGCCCTGCCACCCGCGCTAGCAAGCGCCAGAAAGGCCATCAAAAACTTTGTCCGAGAGGAAATAAAATAATATGAAACTTCTAATCACCGGCGGCGCTGGTTTCATCGGCTCAAACTTCATACATTATTGGCATGAGAAATATCCTGCCGATAGCATTGTGAACATAGATAAGCTTACATACGCTGGTAATCTTAATAATTTAAAAGGGGTCGCTGAAGAAAAAAACTATCGCTTCGTCCGAAGTGACATTTGCGACCAAAATGAAACGCTTGATAAAGCTATAAAAAATTGTGATGTCATCGTGCATTTTGCCGCCGAGACACATGTTGACCGCTCTCTTAACTCCGCGGATGAATTTTTAAGAACAAATATTTTCGGCACATACAATCTTCTTTGCTACGCTAAAAAATATAACAAAAGATTCCATCACATCTCTACTGATGAAGTCTTTGGCTCGCTGGACTTAGAAAGTAAAGAAAAGTTTAACGAACAAACGCCTTACAGTCCTCGCAATCCATACTCCGCATCCAAAGCATCTTCGGATCATATAGTTCAATCTTTTTTTCACACTCACCAGCTACCCATAACGATCAGCAACTGCTCTAACAATTTCGGACCCTACCAAAACAGTGAAAAATTCATTCCCAAAGCAATCACCAATTTAATCAATGGCCAGAAAGTGCCTGTTTATGGTAGGGGTGTTAATGTCCGCGACTGGCTTCATGTAGAAGACCATTGCCGCGCCATTGACTTAATTATTCAAAAAGGAAGAATCGGCGAGACTTACTGCGTAGGCGGGCTGACGGAAGATATTAGCAACATTGATGTGATAAAAATTGTTTTAGAAGAAATGAATCTTAAAGATGACATGATAGAATTTGTAACAGACAGGCCGGGCCATGACTTGAAATATGCAGTTGATTGGACTAAAATTAACCGCGAACTGGGCTATCAACCGACATTTGATTTCTCCACTCATTTAAAAACTACCATACAATGGTACTTAAATAACCAGTGGTGGTGGCAGAATTAAAAGCGTTATGAAAATCAAGCTTTCACGACAATAACACTTAAAACTATGAAAGGCATAATTTTAGCAGGAGGATTTGGCACTCGGCTTTTGCCGATGACCAAAGTAACAAACAAGCACCTTCTTCCGGTTTATGACCGGCCCATGGTGTATTATCCAATCGGCACACTCATAAATGCCGGAATTAAAAATATTATGATTATCACCGGCAACGAAAATGCCGGCAGTTTCATGAACCTTCTAGGAAACGGTAAAGAGTTTGGCGCGGACTTTACCTATCGCCTGCAATCTGGAGCAGGAGGCATTGCGGATGCCCTAAACCTTTGCCGTGATTTTGCGGATGAAGAGCCGGTGGCGGTAATTTTGGGCGACAATATTTTTGAAGATAATTTTAAAAAAGTAGCGGCAAAATATGGCGGCCGAGGCGCTAAAATCTTCCTTAAAAAAGTTTCTGATCCGCATCGCTTCGGAGTAGCCACTGTGAAAGGTGAAAAAATCTCCAAAATTATAGAAAAACCATCCAATCCTGAAACTGATCTTGCGGTGACAGGTTTGTATTTTTATGATAAGCAGGTTTGGAAAGTAATAAAAAACCTCAAGCCATCTGCCCGAGGAGAACTAGAAATTACTGATGTTAATAATTGGTACGTGAGACAAGGCCAAATGAAATTTGAGATGGTGAATGGTTTCTGGTCTGATGCGGGCACCGTGGAGAGCCTAAACCGCGCAAGCGATCACATCAGAACGCAAAAACTAAAAAAAATTCTATAAATGCTATCAATCATAATCACCCACTATCGCACTCCCAATGTACTCAAGCTCTCGCTTGAGTATTTTCAACGTGCTTGCGCGCAATTGGAGCCGGGTGAAAATTCAGAGATTATCGTCGCCGACAGCGGCACGGAGTCAAGCACGCGCGACATGATGGCAGGGTTTTGCTCTTCGCTAGTTATCGGCGAAGAGCACCTTGAGCGAAGTGAGGTGACTCGTGGTGAACTTAATAGAACCAAGTCGAAGGGCAACTCTATCCTATATTTGCCGGAAGAAAAAAATGTCGGCTACGCAAAAGCCGTCAATCGAGGCATTAGCATTGCCAGGGGTAATTTTATTTTTGTCGCTAATGCAGACTTAATTGCGTCAGACGCCACAATATTTAAAACTCTTCTTGCGTACATGCGAGAGAATCCGGACGTTGGCATAGTCGCCCCGCGACTGCTAAACTTTAATGGAACGGTTCAACACTCTGCATTCCGCTATTACACACTGGCCACAATCATCGCCCGCCGCACGTTTCTTGGTAAAACTTCTTGGGGCAAAAAACTTCTCAAAGACTTTGCGCTTGAAGATATTATGGCTCACATAGCGAAACCAATTCCAGTTGATTGGCTAATGGGCTCGGCGCTGCTTATTCGCAAATCGGCTCTAGATAAAGTCGGTCTGCTTGATGAAACTTTCTTTATGTATATGGAAGATGTGGATTGGTGCCGCAGATTCTGGGACAACGGCTACAAAGTTATTTACAATCCCGAAGCTTCCGCGCATCATTATCATTTCCAAGCAAGCAAAAAAACAGGCGGCTTGCTAGATCTTCTGCTCAATCCGTACACGCGCATGCACGCGCGCAGCGCCTTTGTGTATTTTAAAAAATACGGCTTAAGCGCGCCAAATCACCGTCCGCCCGTTGACGAAGCTGATGCTCGTCTCGTTAGAGAAATCGCCTCTAATGAGACGCGTTGAGCGAGTGTTTTCCGCAGAAAAGATTCAATATCTTTAGACGAGACTAAGTTAGTCTCGTTTTCATTTGCAAAACGTCCAATTCCCAAAACTTTGTTATCAAGAGAAAAAACCGCGGATCCATCGTACCCCCGCAAAAGCAACCGAATTGAAGTGTCGTATTTTTGCGCGTCTGGGCCAATAGTCGTTATCATTCCTCCTTCAACATGCTGAACATTTTCTTGCGGCATACTCAACGCAAATACGCGCTTACCCAAGACTATATCTTTTTCATCAACAAATGCCGCGGGTGAAAGATGCAAGTCAACGGCACGAAAAATAGCTAGTCCAGTTTTAATATCAATTCCCCGAAGATCCGCATTAAACCAATCGCGCGCGCCGCGTACAAGATAATTTTTTGATTCTTGTTTTACTACCGTGCTTGGCACTATAACCATACCATCATTAGTGAGCACGAGACCGCTTGCATACGCAACTTGTTTGCCGCTTGCATCAAGTGCTTGTACCGCAATTATGCTCTGCTTGCTTCGCGCAATCGCTTGTTCTAACGCGGAGTTTTCCTCTATGATAATTTTTTCTGTTCGTTCAATAATAGTAGTCTCGGTTCCCATTTTTTGCAGCAACGGAATTTTTTGTACCAAGCCATGACGCTGTAGATAAGGCAAGGCTGCTTCAATGAACAGAACGCCGCCGATGCCGCCGACGACTACAGTGAAGGTTAGTTTTGAGAGAAAATGTACCATTAAAAATGAATACGTAATACATGGCGAGGAGGGGCGCACTACGCCTAGCCAACGTCCCGTATTCTGCATTCTTGATTCTGTATTCTAGTTATTTCGGCAGCCAAGGCGTAGTCGCAAGAATAAACGCGCTGGCGCATGCAACCATACTTGCCTCTCTTACAAACACCCGCATCGTAAGCTTCCTTGAGTACCGAAGCTTAAGTGTACGCCAAAAAAGAAAAAACGCAAGCATAAGTAGCGTTGCCTGCGTGACGTAGCTAAATGGAACAAATAGTAATCCTAGAGCAAATTCTCCCGTTATAAATCCCGTACCAATAACGTAAACAAAAAATCGCGCGCCTGTCATCTGCCAGTCGGCAAGCGCTTCAGGAGCTCTTTCTTGTAACGTATATTTAAGAATCCGTACCAACCACATCATACCTAGGGTGGAAGCGACGCTAACACCAACAATTACGCCAAGTGATGATTGCTGCGCGTACCATATTTTTCCAAAAAGAAAAACGTAAATCGCCCACAATAATAATAGGGCTGGATAATCATTACGAAAAAAAATCCTGCTTAAAAAGCGTAGATGCATTTAGCACTTAAACTTAGTTTTGAGTATTCTGCGTCTTTCCGCGTGAAGTCCGCGTTGTTCTGCGAGTGCCGTTTAACGGCACTATTCACTGCAATTCCACGCTTATGCTATCATCTTTCGCTTTAACAATCACAGTGCCTCCAGTCACTCCCCTTTTCATAATTTCTTTAGCGAGCGGGTCAAGAATTACTTGCTGAATCAATCGTTTGAGAGGACGCGCCCCATAAGTTGGATCATACCCACGACTGGCAAGAACGCGCTTGGCGTGCTCATCAATACGAAGCGTCAAATCGCTACGGCCAAGTCGATCGCGCAAATGCTCAATTTGAATATCAACGATTTTCACCAACATCGCTGGTGTTAGTGGATGGAAAATAATAATCTCATCCAGCCGATTCAAAAATTCCGGCTTAAAAAATGTGCGAAGCTCCTCAAGAATTTTTTCTCGCATCGCTTGTTCTTCCGAGGAAATCCCTCCGTTTTCTTTTTCGCTTGCCTCAAACGTAAAACCGAGCGGAGAAAACGAGCGTAAATATTCGCCTCCAATATTTGAGGTCATAATAATTATCGTATTTTTGAAACTCACCACTCTTCCTTTAGTGTCGGTTAGGCGGCCATCATCCAAAATTTGCAACAGCATATTGAACACCTCGGGGTGCGCTTTCTCAATTTCATCAAAAAGCACCACGCTGTATGGGCGACGGCGTATTTTTTCCGTTAATTGGCCTCCCTCCTCATACCCCACATATCCCGGAGGTGAGCCAACCATGCGCGATACGGTGTGACGCTCCATGTATTCTGACATATCAAGCCGCACGATCGCGTTTTCATCGTCAAACATAAACTCCGCGAGGGCTCTGGCAAGTTCGGTTTTTCCAACACCTGTAGGGCCAAGAAACAAGAAAGATCCGATAGGACGATTCGGCTCGCTGACACCAGCGCGATTTCTGCGCACCGCGTTTGCGACAGCATCCACCGCTTCATCCTGCCCCACTACGCGTTTGCGCAAATTATCTTCCATCTGCAACATGCGCTCGCGCTCCTCCTGCAGCATGCGCGACACAGGCACGCCCGTCCAACGCGACACAATGTACGCGATACTTTCATCATTCACCTCCTCGTTTAAAATGCCGCGATCTTTTTGCAAACGAATAAGTTCTTTTTCCGCGGATTTCATATTTTTTTCCTTTTGCGGAATTGCGCCGTAGCGAATTTCCGCGACTTTTTGCAAGTCGCCGACACGCTCGGCAATATCTGCCTGCTGGCGCGACTCATCTATTTCTTTCTTTAGAGCGCGTAGACGAGAGATTACATCCTTTTCATTTTTCCATTGCTGCTCCAGCGCGTGCATCTGTTCTTTCTGGTCCGCCAATAATTTTTTAGTATCTTTTAATTGCGCTTTTGATTTTTTATCTTTTTCTTTTTTAAGCGCCTCAACTTCAATCTCCATGCGCATCACTTCGCGATGAAGCTTATCAAGCTCCTCCGGCTCTGACTCGATATTCAAACGCAGCGCGGATGCCGCCTCGTCAATGAGATCCACGGCTTTATCAGGCAAAAATCTTCCCTGCACATAGCGATGCGAAAGTTCCGCCGCCGCAACAATTGCGGAGTCGGCGATGCGCACGCCGTGATGCACTTCGTATTTTTCTTTAATACCGCGCAAAATTGCAATCGTGTCCTCCACGGTCGGCTCATTTACCATCACTGGTTGAAAGCGCCGCTCAAATGCTGGGTCTTTTTCAATGTGCTGCTGATACTCGCGAAGTGTGGTTGCGCCGATCGCATGCAGCTCCCCACGCGCAAGCGCTGGCTTTAACAAATTAGACGCATCGATCGCGCCCTCAGCAGCGCCCGCGCCTACCATTGTATGAAGCTCATCAATAAAAAGAATAAAACGGCCAGCGCTGCGCTCAACTTCGCGCATTACCGCCTTCATTCGCTCTTCAAATTCTCCGCGAAATTTAGTGCCTGCAATTAACGCGCCAATATCAAGCGCGACAATTTCTCTATCACGCAAACTTTCTGGCACGTCACCCGCGGCAATGCGCTGCGCCAGACCTTCCACGATTGCGGTTTTTCCCACACCAGCTTCACCTATTAACACCGGATTATTTTTTGTCCTGCGCGAAAGAACCTGCATAATGCGGCGGATTTCATCATCACGCCCAATCACAGGATCTAGTTTCTCTTCGCGCGCGAGCTTGGTGAGATTGCGTGTATATTTTTCAAGCGCTTGAAATTTGCTTTCCGGCTCCGGATCAGTAATGCGCATAGAGCCGCGCAATTCCGCTAAAATTTTAAGCACCGTCTGGTAATCTGGCTTGTGCGCTTTCGCATTGCCTAAAACAGAACTTTGCAAAAAACTAACTTGCTGAATCATTTTTTGCGCCCTACTCGGCGTATCAACCATCGCAAGGAAAATATGCTCAACACTGACGAATTCATCGGAAAAATTTTTCGCTTCCTGCTGCGCGCGCATTAATATTTTCCCTAATTCCGGCGCAACTAACACCTGGCCAAATGGAGGCGCTCCCATAGGCGCGCCCGGACCGGCAGCAAAAATACGTGGCATTTTTTCAAGTTCCACCTCTATGCTGTGCGTTAAAGCAACGGTGTCAATACCCAGCCGATCCAAAATAGAATGAATAATACTCTCTTCTTGCATTAGCAAAGTAAAAAGCACGTGCAAATCACCCACCTGCTGATGGCTTCTTTCTTGAGCAAACTCATGCGCTTTTTGCAAAGCAAGTTGCGCTTTTTGAGTAAAATTATTCATCCCGTTAAGATAGGTTGCGTTTCCATGCGCGCATGAAAACGCAACCGTAGATATCGCGCGTAAAATTATTATTCAATACACACCTAGATTTCCCCCGCAGAGTTAAAAAAATATCTGCTGTCTCTGGCGGGATTCATCTCTTATATTATAAGCAATTAGTACTATCTTGGGTAATTTTAATAATATACTATGCAATTAGCACTCAAAGGTCAAGAGTGCTAATTGCATAGTATATTTAATCCGCTCATCTGATTGACAGTGTCTTTCTTTCTGATAAGCTAGCGGTA
This sequence comes from Candidatus Spechtbacteria bacterium, assembly GCA_016188605.1. NCBI lineage: Bacteria > Candidatus Spechtiibacteriota > Candidatus Spechtiibacteriota bacterium. The sequence goes on from JACPHP010000012.1 coordinate 31,329, forward strand.
GAGTTTTTTAAAAATTATTTTAAGAAAGATGGGGGTGGAAAATGCCTATAGAGATTTGCCCGCATTGCAAGAAAGAACTAGAGTTTAAGTATGGGAAAAACGTCCCTTGCAAAAATTGCAAGAGATTAGTCGATGTATTCGACGACGAACATCCGTTAGACAACGCACGCCAGCTAGACAGAAAATCGACCAGCAGCGGCTACAGCGCAACTTATCTTAATGAAAATGTATCGCGACGAACTGAATTGCATGAGGGGCACGCTGGGAGCAGTATACCCTCAAATGGCGTTACTTACCGGCAGATCGGAGGGCTTGATGAGGTTATCGCCGAACTTGATCTCATTGTAAATGGGGCACAAAAATATCCCGAGCTCTGGCAGCGTCTGGGCAGAAAGAAAACGCGCGGCGTGTTGCTTTACGGGCCGCCCGGCTGCGGTAAAACGCTTATAGCGCAAGCCCTTGCGCACGAGGCTCGGAGGAAAGTATGTCTCATACAAGGATCGGAAATTAAAGGATGGCGACAAGGGGCTGGGGAGGGCAATCTCACCAGCGCCTACGAATCAGTCAGACCCAATGGAATTTTGATTATTGATGAAATTGACGCTATTGGCGGCAAAAGAGACCACATGGTCAATGAAGTCAATGCGAGTATCGTGGGAACACTCTGCTCTATTCTTGATGGCGCAAAAAACAAAGACGACGTTATAATAGTCGCGACCACCAATAAACTGCACATGCTTGATGATGCTCTGCGGCGTCCGGGAAGATTTGATGTCGAAATACAAATTTCTCCACCTAACGCGAAAGGACGCGTCGAAATTTTCAGGATTCATACAAAAAATATGCCGCTTGCCGAAGGCGTTGATCTTGACGAAATAGCCAATAAAGCCCATGGATTTACTGGCGCTGATATCGCCCACGTCTCTTCACGCATCAGCCAACGGCTTTTGAAAGAAGCTGTAACGCAACTTAAACAAGGCGTGAGCCCAACAGAAATCGCCAATAACCTTCTTGTCACTCAAACTGAATTGGAGGAAGTGACCGCCCAAATCACTCCTTCGCTACTGAGAGAAAATTATATGGAAATTGCCAAGGTAACTTGGGAAGACATCGGCGGACTAGAAAAATTAAAAGATGAACTCCGACATTGCGTTGTCTGGCCGACTCGTTATGCACGGGAGATGCAAACCCTTAAATTGCGCCAACCCAAGGGCATACTCCTTTACGGGCCGCCCGGCTGCGGTAAAACGCTTATAGCCCGCGCGATGGCTAGAGAAAGTGAAGTCAATTTTCTTGTAGTAAATGGCCCGGCGCTACTTTCCATGTGGGTGGGAAGCACCGAGGAAGCGATTCGCGATATTTTCGGAAAAGCGCGTCTCGCACAGCCGTGCATCATTTTTTTTGATGAAATTGAATCTATCGCTCCGGTGCGAGGTCGAACGTCAGAAAATGACGTGCTTGACAGGGCCGTAGGCCAACTTCTTACTGAAATTGATGGAGTGCAAGCGGTGCAAAATGTTTTCGTGATGGCCGCAACTAATCGGCCAGACCTCGTTGACCCCGCACTTTTGCGGCCTGGCAGGCTCGACTTACAGTTTGAAGTGCCGCTGCCAGATTCTGCTGCACGAGAGAAAATTTTTAAAATCCACCTTGAAGGCACTCCTATGCTAGATATTGATTTCGCTGAACTTGCAATGATAACCGACGGCTTTAGCGGCGCACAAATTGAATGGATGTGCGCCGTTGCCAAACAAGAAACGCTTGAACGGCACATTTTATCCGGATGCGAATTGATAGTTTTGCATGATGACTTGCTAAACGCTTGCGCTCAAGTCGCGCAAAGAAAATATTAGAAACGCAAAAATCCCACAACTAAGTTGTGGGATTTTCTTATACCATCCCCAATTAAACTATTTCAACAAGGGCGAGCATCGTGGTATCTGCGTATCTGCCCACTGAAGCAGATACGCAAGCATCAGGACGGATAGCATACATAAATTTGACAAAATTAGAATATAACCTATACTAAAACTTAGTAAATTTTATATGCTATAAGGAGGCAAAATGAATCCCAGGGACGCCGCCGATTTAGACCAAAGAGAATTAATCGATTCCTACAAATCTCTAGCAAAATGGACGGTGGGGATGGGTGTGTTATTTTTTTTCTTTGATTTAATTTGGCACAGCAAAAACCCCATAAATATCAACGAAGCTGGATTTGATGTTCTTTGGTTGGTAGTGTCTGGCGTTTTATTCAAAAAATTTAACTGGTTTCCGTTTCGCTATTTTACTTTTACGCAAATCATTTTGTGGGCAATTGCGACAATAACGATTAGAGGACTGCTGTTTAATTTTTTTGTACCCGGGGCGGCATAACCAAAAAGCCATTCCACCTTAATGGAATGGCTTTTTACGTTTTACGGCCGCTCTGCTAGGATTGCCTGCACTGTTTTTTCTTCGCCGCGATGAAGAATTTTTATTATGATTGTTTCGCCCACATTATGCTTGGCAATAAGGTCGGGAAGACTATTTTCTACGGTAATTTTTTTACCGCTAATTTCTAAAATAATGTCATTTTCAACGATTCCCGCCCTATCTGCCGGCGAGCCGGGCATGACGGCAAGTTCACCCGCCTGCTGGCCGCGCACAACGAGCGCGCCGTAATCAATAGAAAGATTATTTGCCTTTTGTATTGAGTCGTTAATAGTCATAGTGCGCACACCCAAAAATGGATAGCTTATTTTGCCCTTTTCCCGCACATCCCGAATGTCCTTCTTGGCTCTGTTGATGGGAATTGCAAAGCCAATATTTTGCGCGCCCTCAGCCATCGCGACGTTAACTCCGATCACCTCTCCCGCCAAGTTCAACAGCGGACCGCCGGAATTGCCCGGATTAATCGCCGCGTCAGTTTGAATTAATTCGCGCAAACGCTCTGATTCCACCCCCTTGCCATTTGCCGTCACGGAACGACGCAAGCCAGACACAACGCCAAGCGATGTCGTATTGTCAAACTCCCCGAGCGCGTTTCCAATTGCAATGACTGTCTGGCCCTGCGCCAATGCGTCGGAGTCCCCCAACTCAAGAGGCAAAAGGCTAATGCCTGTTACGCGCAAAAGCGCGAGATCTTCAAACGGATCGCGGGCTACAACCTTTGCTTCATGCTTTTCCCCGTCAGTAGTAACAACCGTATAATCTGCCTCATCGTCTGACACCACATGCTTATTAGTAAGCACCAGTCCGTCTTTCGATACAACAAAGCCAGTTCCCGCAGAAACTTGTTTTTGTGTTTTTTGCTGATTTTGAGGAGTTTGCGGCGTCAGTTGAGGGAAAAATTGCTGGAAAAAGGGATCATTAAAAAATGGTGAATAAACCACTGGCACGTCTTTTGTCGCCACCACACTCACCACGGAAGGAGATGCTTTTTTTACAACGGCTATAATTTTGTCTTCTTGAGAAGTTTGGGGCTGATATATGACCTGTGGGCCGTCCTGACTATTTTGGCCCTGCGTAATCATTTCCTGCTGCATAGGACGACGTTCAATCTCTCCGAAATATGTTTTTACAAATTGCGGCGGATAATAAAGCACGACAATTGCGCCGCCAAATCCCGCGGCAAAAGAAATTAGAATGATGACAAAAATTTTCCCAATGAAAAATGTTGGATGATGGCGATCTGCTTTGTAGGGAGAAAATGGAGAAAGCATGGTGATAAAATAATTAAAGTCCAAATTACAAATGACAAATCAAATCCAAAACTCAAATGTCAAAAGACTATAAGATAGAACACTATAATAGTTATTTTAATTTTTAAATTTTGACATTGCTTTGACATTTGTAATTTGTAATTTGACATTTTTATAACAAACAAAATATTTTATTTTACTATTCTACCTAATACAACAAGCGCATAGTCTATATCCTCCCGCGTCGTCTGCCTTCCAAATGAAAAACGAAGGGATTTCTTAGCGTCATCATCGGAGATTCCCATAGCATGAATTACATGTGACGGCTCCACTGCTTTTGCTGTGCAAGCCGATCCGGCTGAAACACACACTCCTTCTTGGTCAAAAACAATTAACGGGGAATCTGCAGCTATGCCGGCAAGGCGAATATTTACATTATTTGGCAAGCGCTTATCGCGCGAACCTTGTAAAATAATTTTTCCCGCAAAACGCTTTTCCATTTCACTAATCATATAGTATCGTAACTCCGCCAGCCGAGCAACTTCCTCTTTTTGCACAAGCGCTACTTTCTTTATCGCTGCGGCAAAGCCCACTATAGCCGGAACGTTTTCCGTGCTGGCGCGACGACCATATTCTTGCCCGCCTCCGCTCATCAGCGACGTAAATGGCGCATCTTTCCGCGCATACAAAGCACCAACCCCTTTTGGCCCATAAATTTTGTGGCCAGATAAACTCATGAAATCAACGCCGAGATTATCTACGTTGCAATCAAGATAATTTAGTGCTTGCACCGCATCGGTATGAAAATAGGGTATTTGATATCTTCCGCCAGCAGCGGAAGTGTTCGATATTTGGCGCTTCTTTCCTTTAAGGATTTTACCAATTTCTGCAATCGGTTCAATAGTGCCAACCTCGTTGTTAGCATACATAATGGAAACCAATACCGTATTGTCTTTTACGGCATCCGCAACGGCATCTACCGATACTAACCCGTACGAATCAACGGGGATATATGTTACATCAACAACGCCTTCTTTCTCCAGCTCCTTCAACGGTTGCAGAATTGCCTTGTGTTCAATTGTCGAAGTAATAATGTGCGGCGTAAAATTTGGCAGATCATCGCGCATCGCTTTTACAACGCCGCGAATGACAGTGTTATCAGCTTCTGTAGCGGAGCCGGTAAAAATAATTTCTCGCCATTGCGCGCCGACATGACGCGCCACTACTTCTCTCGCGATATCTATCGCAATTTGCGCATGCTGCCCCAATGAATGCAAGGAAGATGGATTGCCAAATTCCCCACTAAAATACGGAATCATTGCTTTCTCCACGTCGGGATCCATCGGCGTTGTCGCGGCGTAATCAAGATAAATTGTTCGTTTATTTTGCATACTTTATGTGATCTTTTTAACACTTTTTTGGCAAGTTGGGAATAACTGAGTTTAGCGAATAACTAGGGATGTCGGGTAGCCCTATAGTTAGTAGACTAAACAAATACAAAAGCCCCTCATCCTGCAATTGCGGAATGAGGGGCTAAAAGTGTTCGATCATGCGGTCCCCTCTCTGTCTGCCATCCTCTGGCAGACGACCTCTGGCGAGGGCATACCCCTCTGCCAGAACTTGTCTTCGTGCCATAGGCTGACTACGGCACGAAGGAAACTCTCGCCATAGACCGTGCCGATGAATTCGGCAAGAGCCCAGGCGAGCTCTTGGAAGAGGAGCTGAATTCTTTCTCCAGCAACCTCTTTCCTGAAAGCCCGGGCGAGATCGGCTCGCCCAAGCCTCACGGCGATCCGCGGATTCGCCCCACCCCAGAAGTCGAGCGAAACCGCCGCCCAATCCACCGCCGCGTCCCTTAAAGACGAGGCGAATAGACCGATGACCCTGCGCTGTTCGCCGTCAGCGCCGTTAGACAGGATCTCCTCAGCGGCCGCAATTGCCTCGGCCGCCTCCGTGCCGTCGAATATTGCTTCGACGGCACGGACGATTTCTTGCCCGTTCAACAATTCCATCTTCTTCCTCCTTTTCCTTCCTCCTTCTTCCTCACGCACTCTATACGATACTTATTATATTACCACAAATTATAAAATTATGCAAGCACCTTTACATTAACCAATTTAATTACTATAATTTTCCTCATGCGCATATATCACAACCAAACCATAGAAAGTATTACGGAGGGCCATCCAGATAAAATTTGCGATCAAATTTCCGATGCAATTTTGGATGCGTATTTAGCACAAGACCCCGCAAGCCGCGTCGCGATAGAAACATTCGGCGCGCATGGCACTCTCACTATCGGCGGAGAGATTACTTCTCAGGGCGAAGTTAACGCCGAGACAATTGCCCGATCGGTCTATAAGAAAATCGGCTACGATGACGAACTTGCAATTACCCAGCATGTCGTTCGCCAATCCCCCGACATCGCGCGCGGTGTTGATACCGGCGGCGCCGGCGATCAAGGCATTATGTACGGCTACGCTTGCGATGAAACGCCTGAATTTCTTCCACGCACCTATTCGCTCGTACGCCGTATCACCGCGGAGCTTACGCGGCTTCGCAAGGAAGACCCCAGTATGTCGTGGCTTCGCCCAGACGGCAAAGCGCAAATTACTATGCTCGGCGACAAAATCCAAACGATTGTTGTTTCTATGCATCACGCGAAAGAAATATCGCAAGAAGAAATCCGCGACGCGATAACCAAAAAAATTCTTAAACCCATACTCGGCTCGATTGATGGCATAGACATTTTTATCAACCCGGCCGGACCTTTCACTATCGGCGGATTTGCGGCAGACACCGGTCTTACAGGCAGAAAAATTGCCGTTGATTCATATGGCGGACTCGTGCCTATGGGCGGAGGATGCTTTTCCGGAAAAGATCCGACTAAAGTTGATCGCTCCGGCGCGTATATGGCACGATTTGTCGCAAAGAATCTTGTTGCAAGCGGCTTGACTAAAGAGTGCTTAGTTGGCGTAGCTTATGCGATAGGTAAAGCCGATCCGGTAATGCTTTTTGTAGAATCTTTTGACAACAAGGGGGAAGATCTTACGGAAATAACGCGAAAAAACTTCGATTTCAGACCTAATGCGATTATTGAACGCCTTCAGTTGCGCCAACCGATCTACCAAGCTACCGCGCGAAACGGACATTTCGGCGATACTAAATTCCCGTGGGAGAAAATTGTGTCTATCGCATAGCATTGAATAAAGAAAAAATCGCTGCGCGTTTGCGCAACGATTTTTTTTTAAATGACGTAGCAAGATACAATAATAATCTTAAAATAGGTTCCTATACTCCACAGGTCTTCCTTCTGCTAGCGCTTGGTCAATTCCCTTTTTCATACCCTCAGAAATTCCATAATCGGTGTACACTACTGTTGCTTCCGCCAAGCTTCCCCACGCAAGCCCCGCTTCAATACCAATCTCCCGCTCGTCGGTGATTTTATCATCAAGCACTCCCGGTTGTGTATACAAAAGATGGCTAGCAAATGGCGCCTCTCCACGCATCAAACAATCATGAAGACATGCTCGCGCGTATCTTGTATTTCTCTCTATATCACCCGCGTATGGACTTTCAACAATTACTAGCCGCATCTGCACCTCTTTTTAGAAGGATCTGCATACAGATTAACACCCTGCGCATAACTTGCGCAATATCACTATGTACAACAAAGACGTAGTTGCTAAAATAATAGTGTTATCCTCTCGGGGTGTGAGAGGGACAAAAAGGGGGAGGTTACCATGGAACTCTGGATGATTATTGTCGTAGTCGTTTTCATCGTTATGGCTGTCTGGTATGCCAATTCGAAAACCTCTTAAGCTTAATGCGTCAGCTTATTGCTGACGCATATTCATTTTCATACAATATACAACAGAGAGGCGCGGCTAAATAGCCGCGCCTCTCTGTTGTACTAAATGCTACGCTCCACATGACCCTCCACCACCGGTATTTGTTGGCGGCGCAACTTCTTGATAAATTTTTTGCGACCCGCTTGCGCTTGAATAAGCAGCCCCTAACACTTCTTTAGCATCAACATCTTTCCATTCCACGCCACGCTTTGAAAAATATTGAGCAATAGTTAGATACGTATCAGGAAACCAATATGAGTTTGCCTGCAAAGCTATTTTATACATCCGATCTTCTGAAGCGCCTTGCGAAGCCATTAATTCCAAGAGCCCAAGCATTGCCATTCCGTGATTGCAATCAGGAAAATACACGGGGTTATTGCAACATGGACGGTAGATACCTTTTGCCACACGCTCAACCATCTGCTGTTGATCGGTTGTTAGCGTTATAAACGAATAGTGACTGTAATGATTCATGGCATCGCCTTTAGCCAGGGTCCATCCACCGGTTGAAGCAAAGCGATCAGCTCCACCATATTTCTCGTCCTTCATTGGCCCTGAATCCAAAATATCATTTTTATTACCAAGTCCTAACGCCCAAAAAAGATTAAGCAGATAATTTGAGTTCTTGGCATTCATGGTCAGACTGCCATTGGCCGTGCCATAGAGAAGATTTTTATCTTCATCAGACAGCGCTTGACCTCTCTTGGCGTACATTTCTTCCATCCTAGGACCATCAATTACGCCAGAATCTGTCATTTGTTTGCCAATGTCATTCCATTTTACTTCCAGATTCACACCATCTTCTGGCAAAACAACATCCTGAAGCGCGGCATATGCTGGGTCAATCTGCGAGGTAGTCTTTACGTCAGAATTCGCGGCAACCTTAGCCAAATTGTTGCGTGAAAAAGAAAGCGCGAATTTTGGCGTCATTTGAATATGCACCGTAAAGATCTGCAAGCCAACAAAAACAATAAATGATGCGACTATAAACACCGCCCAGCCAATAAACATGGTACGTCCCGAGAGTTGCGCTATCTCGCTTGCTATTCCACTACCATCTTCTTTTTTGAATTCCTCCATAAATATTACTGCTCCTTTCTGCTGAACGCCTTCCAGAGCATAAATAAGAATAAACCTATAATAATAAAACCCCAAAATGCGTCGGGAACGCGGGAAAGAAAGCTAAATAATTGCTGCGACCACATGTTCAGCTGCTCGCCAATTTTTACTTGATATTCAGGCGCCCAGAAAAAATTTCCAGTGAACGCGATAGCAAGTAGAACTACGCCCATTATTAAGAATACCATGCCTGCAAAAAGATTCGTAGAGTGTACGTAATACGTTTTGCCTAGAATCGTGATATCCCATATCCTGCCGCGAATTATCGCGGATTTTTCAAGCTTGAAATGATCGTAGAAGTACGCCGCAACGAACAGCGGGAATGTCATGCCGAATGTATACGCAAATACCACAATGAGCGCTTTCCAAAAAGCTCCTGATATAACAGCTAGTGTTACTGCTCCTACAAGCACCGGCGCGCAGCAAGAGGTCGCCGCTCCAGAAAATAGCCCCAGAACAAAAACTGATTTTACACTCGAAGCGTCCACCGCGGGCGCGATTTTTGACATCTTCCACAAAGAGAATCCTTTGCCCAGCACGGCCATCACCCCAAGAATAAGCATGAATGCACCACCAACTATATACAACTCGCGATGAAAATTCTGAAAGACCTGAGCGAGCCCTGCCGCGCCAAGGCCGATTGGAATAAGCACAGCCGCCACTCCAAAGAAAAACACAACCGTCATCTTGATGATATTTTTTCTCTCCTGAAGGGCTGAGGCAAGATAGGCAGGCAAAAGCACTGTTATACAGCAAGGCGCGAATAAAGCCACCATGCCAGCGAGAAAAGCGGCGAGAATTGAAGCGCTAAAGATAATGTCCATAAAATTTAATTAATATCAATTAATTACTGCGTTACCATAGCCTGGAAATCAAACACAACCTTTGGGAACTTCTGCGAATTAGTCTCAAGATATACTGATCTTTGCGCCAGGCCAACGCCAGATGGGCCATGCGCCGCTGGATCAAATATTGCGGTTACCTTAACCTTTTTGCCTGGAGCAACTGTAATATCAGCGGCTGAAGATGCGCCGCCATGTCCAGGCATGCCAAACTTGCCAAGTTCATTTCCTGCTTCATCGATTATTGTTGCCGTTGTGCACATGCATGTTGTGTATACTTTATAAATATGCACCGGCTCATTGCCGTCATTTACAACATTAAACTCGTGATTCACCCTTCCGTTTGCCATCGAGATAGTGCCAAAATCAAAATTAGTATCGCCTACAACATGTAATGCGCTTGCGGAAAATTCGCTTGCGCCAGCGCTTACGCCAGAATTTTTCTGACCAGCTGTTCCAAGATATACAATTACTCCCAGAAACAACACGGCCCCAACTCCATATAATGCTATTGTTTTTATTTGATTGGTCATAATGAAATTTAATAAATCTCGGCCAGAGCAAGAAATACAACGTAGAGTTGCGTGCGTAAAGCACCGTGGGTGCCACGCACCTCTACGGTGGCAACCACGTTGCTTTACGCAAGAGAATGTATTTCTACGTTTAACAAAAATTACAACAAAATGTAATTTTACGCTAAACGCTAAGGCTGATCCCCGCCAAAGGCGCCTGCCCGCCTTTGGCGGGAAAAAAAACCGTTTATCTTAATAAACGGGCGCGCAACTCAAAAAATAATTTTCACCCCGTTAGAAATACACTGCCTAAAACTATTACGTGATGAAAAATTAATAGTTATACTACAAAGTCTTCACCGCTAATACATAGATTTCTAACAGGTTAAGCGCGCCCTAAAAAGCGTATGAATCGCGATTTGTATGCAGCGCAAACCAACGAGAAAATTGTTGGCGAGATATGAATACCGATTCTTCACGCTCTCGAAGCGTCTCCCTATAACCGTGTAAATAAAAACTACCAAACCCACGCGCAACTGCCACAACAGCAGCGGTGTTCAATAGCGCTATCGCTATCAATAATGCAAAGAGCATCGAAGCGCTTGATTCTGTCGTCGCTCTAGAAAGCGTCTGAAATGTAGATAAATGATGAACGCCAGAGCCGCCAGCTTCCGCATTTTGCCGCGGGCACTCATATCCCATCAACTCAAAAACAGGACACATGTGCCGCGCTACATGCCCCATCAAGCCAAAACCAAACGTACCCATAGCCATTATGCCCAATATAAACAAAAATACGAAAATTCTTGAATTCATATAATTAGTATAGCAAAAATACCCCAAAAAGCGACTTGGCGTAAGCAGTTATTCAAAAAGTCGCCGTGCTTAAGCGCACGACGACTTTAACCCATTAGGGCTTTGCTTCAAGTTCCTCTATTTGGAGGAGGCATCACTTCATAATAATCAGCTTGATTTGCCTCTACTTGAAAGGTCTTGAGAAGATATTGATGAATTTCTACCGGATCATACGGCTTGCAGGAAAATACATCCACGCACACCTCTCCCGTACCGTAAGGAAACGAAAACGTGTGGATGGTGATGTGGGAAAAATCCACTCCGCAAAGAGACGTCAGTCCGGGGTTAGACGGGACCCCTTCAAAACTATGAGGACCTGTCATTATAGTCATCTCGCACATAGCCGCTATATCTCTCAATGCCTGCTCAACGCGGTCTTTGTCCCAAGTGATTTTCTCCGGCACGCCCAAAGCGTCAAAGATCCAATGATAGCGCTTGGTCTGCATTTCCATTCCATAGCCCTCCTTCTGCGCAAATACCCCTACTGTACGATATTGATTTATTCATTCATGATACCGTGCCATAAAAACCCTAGCAATTTGTTAATAATTCCACGCAAATAATAAATACTACTATAATATATGGCAAGTAAAAACGCAAGGCGAAGTCCATTGACGAAAAAGTCGTTATCTGAAAAACTTAATTAATAGGTTAATTGATCTTTCACAAATTCTAGAGGAGGTTGGCTAAATTGGCTACAATAGAAAAAATCGAACTCCTTGAAAATGCTTTATCTCGTTTTCGTCAGGCGCCAATGGAAGAATCCGGAGAAGAAAAAATATTGGCCTATCGAGATGCTGAAATGCGCCTTGCTGATTTCATGCCTAACGAGCTTAATCTAACATCTCTATATCTGCTGGAAGATCATATCGAATCACTAAAAAGGTTGAGGGCAGAATTTCTTGATAGATATCAAATCGATATACTGCGGTTATCATCGGTTCTCCATATTAAAACCGATGACGGCCTGCTAGTTGGGATGGCGCCGCCATTTGTTGAAATCTACGAGGAAACTGTTCGGATAGTCTCTCGCCCGGGAGACAGACGTCCGCCCGCGACAGTTCTGCTTCAAATCCCGGTGCTAATAGATGGCATTCATCGCGCGTGGATCGCCAGAGAAGAGGGACTATCTCTTAGATGTATTGTGGTTAGTGGCGCGTTAAAAGCATATCCGCCTTATGCTTACCCCAATGACTGGTCGCAAGTACGGGTGTACAGCACTAAACCGGAAACCAAAAAGTTTTATCGCCGAGAGGATGCGCATTCCTACATGGCTCCGCTTACGGTTCTGCGGCAAACCGGAGATGCTCCTCCGCCTCGAGAATGGGGTAGATAAAAAATCAAAGACCGCTTGCTTAGCGGTCTTTTCTATTACAAAAATTATAGTGATTTTATTGTACTGATATAAAACGGCAGTTCTTCCCAAGAATGGATGCGGGGGTATTTACTGTGTGGAAAATTGTCATGGGGATCAAAAAGAATGCGGCGCGCCACATTTGGCATCTGGTCGAGCACATTCTGCCTATCATCGATATAGACGGATACGCCTAGACGTTGCGCGACTAATTGCTTCTCTGCATCATCTCGCACAAAAAAGATATTTTCTTTACTTAGGGGAGGAATGATATTTTGCTCAATCCACTTCATGCCATATTCCGCCTCAACGCCGTTACCGCGGCGCGAGATAATGTATATAGGACCAAAAGCCGCCGCTAATTTTTCAATCGTCTCTTTGGCGCTGGGCATTACTGAAGCGCGTAAAGAATCTTCGCCATAAACCATAGCACCAATCTTTGTATAATCATTCTCAGGTATCTTTAATTTCATTATATCAGATACTGCCTCGCCCTCCGTTAAAGAGTGTCCGAGCTGCCTCGCCAGATCAATTTTAGTGCGAGTATGGTCGGCAATTGTGCCATCGAGGTCAGAGGCGATAATTAGGCGATGCGACATATTAAATATTTATTTTGACTTTATATAAGGTAACGCAGCCTGCGGGGCTACGCGATTTTGCCTTTATACAAATTGGTATAAGGTAGCCCAGCCACACAAACGTGTGCGGCTGGATGATTTTGCTTTTATACAAGGTAGCGCAACCCCGCCACGGTGGGGTTGCGCGATTTCGCTTAACGCAAATAGAATCAAGGGTAAAGTTGTTAACGCAGCGCTGCTGCGCTGCGCGATTTTGCCTTTATATAATACGGGTAATAACCCAACGTGTCCTACTTAACACGTTGGGTTATTACCCGTATATTAAATAAGAGCAAAATTGGCTGCGGGACCTGGATTCTCCGCCAGAGCAAGAAATACAACAAAATGTATTTCTACGTTTAAGCGGACTCGCCTTGGGCGAGGAACCAAGATACCATAAAACCCTACGTATTTAGAACAAAGAAATTCTTCTTTGAGCTGGCTAGCTCGGTCTAGAACCTGGGCTTTGAGAGGGATTCTGGGGCTTTTTAGGGATGTCTTATCTACCCGTCTCGGTCAGGGTCATTATACTCGAAACTCTATAAATAATACTGATTTTGTTAACTTCTCTTTTTAATGAAGTCGGAGGCCGTCCCCAACAATTCTGCTCCAAAGCCCAATATTGCTCCTGATATTGCTCCTTTCCCAATAGTATACCAGTTAAATCCACCTCCCCGGAAAACAAAGAAGGTGGCGAGTATGAGCCCTACGATAGCGCCAATGGTTAAACCGCCCCAAACTGCATTCTTTTTTCGCCAGAAAACTACTACCAAAACAACTGTTATGGTTCCAAGAATTTTCCAGATATCAAGGTTTGCCACAATTATCTTTTCAAGAATTTTAGTTATGCGTCTCGGTCAAATTAAAGGCCTCTGTCTAATTTGTTTTAATCTCGTCTTGATTGTCCTAGGCCGTAAGCAAAAACGACAGGAAAGCTAATACCCCAAGCAATCCAAAAATATCTATATTCGTCAAAATCAAGTATGTTAAGTGTTGCTGCTAAAAGCGGAAGCCAAAGCCCACTAGTCCAATATAATAGTATCAATATTTCTTTTGTTTTATAATTCATTTCTCTCTTGCTATAAAACTTTAATTAGACAATTTTTTGGTATTTTCCTGACCCACTTCGGGCGGCGGTTCAATACGACTCTTTTTTAACCAAAGAGTTAAATTCAACGCTGGCAACAATAATGAAAGTATTGCTATAGAAAATAATGCAACCGGATATTTTATAGAACCATTGTTTGTCCAATTCAAGCCATACATAAAATAGTACGCAATTATAACTAAGCAAGTTATTAACCATATCAATGCTTTGTCTTTCTTGGCAAATTCTTGATACTGGGCATTTTTAACCTTGTAAAAATGAACTTGCGCCATAATAAAAACGTATATGGCCCATATTGCACCAATATCCGTTCGAAATACATTAAGAAGTCCGAATCCAACAAGGTAACTCATCCCTTGTAATTTTTGATTGTGCCAAAACAATCCAGATCCAGGAAAAATCAAGTTTATTATTACAGAGATCATATCTATTTAGAAACAATTAATCCAATTATAGCTCCTATCGCTATAAGTAGGATAAAAAAGATGAATCTTTTCCACGAAGGATAATCACTGTATTCATCTTCAATATCCTTAACTAAAGAATTTGCAAAGTTGGAAACTTCCTCAACTCCCTTGTTTCGCGAAGCCGCATGAAGTCCCCGACTCATCTCTAGCCATGATTTAATCTTTCCTCTCAATCTATTTTCTTGATAATGCTGATAGCCAGTGAAGATCAATGAAATAAGTGCAATTATTGTAGGTATTATAAATTCCATGTTCATAATTTAAACTACAAGTTATATATTATGCGCCTCGGTCACCTGACTTAGCATATGACTGGCTGCGGGACCTGGATTCGAACCAAGATACTCGCCTCCAGGGGGCGATGTCCTACCGTTAGACGATCCCGCAAAGCAAAAATGAAAGCCTGCATACAGGCTTTCATTTTTTATATAACAATTTAAGTCATTCGTCCAGCGACTTTGCTTGTACTTATTTACACATGCAAATACCTTCTTGTCGCAATAAAACTGCTAATGATACCAAGGCTCATACCAATAAAAGGCAGTACAAATAAAAGCGAAAAAAAGTTAGCGCGATAATAAGCAAATAAATCAATTTCGGAAAAGACTGCGGAAAAATTGGGGGTCAACAGCCATGTCATCAGCAAAGATAATAACAATGTTATAATGCCCGCAAAAAGCCCGTAGAGCGCGCCTGAAACAATGAATGGGCCGCGAATATACCAGTTACCCGCTCCTACTAAACGCATGATACCAATCTCCTCTCGCGCGGAATAAATAGCCAGGCGTATGGTGTTAAATGTTACCAGCACCACAAATGTTCCTAGCACTATGCTCATAAAAATACCAACACGCTCAATGCTGGAACTGATGGAAATAATTTTATCAATCACCTTTTGATTTTCACGATAGTTAATTTTATCAATATATTGACGATAACCAGAACCCTCTAAAAACGTAGCAATAGATTCAAACTGAGTCGCTTGGGACGCCTTGATGTTCAATGTTGCCTGCAAAGGATTTGAACCAAGCTCATTTAGCGAATCCATGAGCACGGCATTATCTTTATGTTTTTCTTTAAAAGTATCAATGGCCTGATCGCGCGAAATATACTGCACGTCCCTAACCTCCGGGCGAGCCTCTAGCACGCTTTTTGCCTGTAATATATCGCCTTCCTTAGCGTCCGGCACAAAATACACACTCACGTCAACTTTCTGCTGGAGAGAGGAAATAAATGTTTCCGTCATAGAACGGCCGATCACTATAATAGCAATCATGGAAAGTGCCAAAATCATTATACCGATAGTGGCACTTGATACCCAGATGTTACGCCAAAAATTTAGCCAACCGTATTTTAATATTCTAGTGAAAGTATGCATGTGATTAGATTTTGCCACGCGCCGCAGCGCGTTCGCAAAATCAATCATCCAGTAAACTTGCTGAATACAGCAAGTTTACTGGATTCCTGTTATAATTATCTCAAATGTCAAATCGCAAATCTCAAATCAAAATCTTAAATATAAAATCTTCGCTAGTAATTTTGAGATTTGAGTTTCAGTTTTGCGATTTTAGATTTGATTTTTGAAATTTATATCTTATATTTCCCCTTCTTAACATCCCTTGTTATTCTTCCATTCTCCAACGTAACCACCCGCCGTCCAAGCGCGTCAACAATTTCCTTGTCATGAGTTGCCAGAATAACCGATGTTCCAAGCTCGTTAATTTTTACCAATAATTTAATAATTTCCCAAGTATGAATGGGGTCAAGATTTCCCGTCGGCTCATCTGCTAAAATAATTTCCGGACGTTGCACGAGCGCGCGAGCCAATGACACGCGTTGCTTTTCGCCTCCGGAAAGCTCCTGAGGAAAACGATTTTCCTTTCCCTGCAAATCAACTAACGCCAGCGCCTGCGGCACGTCTTCAAAAATTTCGGCATCACTCTTCCCCGCCGCTTCCATCGCAAATGCAATGTTTTCAAACACGGTTTTACTTGGCAGTAATTTAAACTCTTGGAACACTACTCCTATACGCCTGCGATACCCGGGAACCTCGCGTCCGCGCAACGAAAAAACATCAACACCCTTAAAAAAAACTCGCCCATTGGTGGGGTGTTCTTCGCGTAGCAGTATGCGGAGTAGGGTGGATTTACCCGCACCCGAACGTCCAACCAATGAAACAAATTCGCGGTCTTCTATGCGAAGCGTGACATTGTCCAAAGCAGGGTCTTCGTTGGGATAAATTTTACTGACTTCTTGAAATAGAACCATGAGAATTGCTACTTAATCTCAAATCTTAAATGGCAAATCTTAAATCTACATCTCAAATCTAAAATCTTTGTCCGTAGTTTTGAGATTTGAGTTTCAATTTTGCGATTTTAGATTTGATTTTTGAGATTTAAGAATCATTAACTTCATTATACCACAACTTTCTTAGTGCGTAGTCCTGCTTCAATAAATTCCTGAAGATTACCATCTAGCACGTCTTGTATTCGCGTAGTTTCAAGTCCGGAGCGATGGTCTTTCACCATTTGATATGGGTGAAGAACATACGAACGAATCTGGCTTCCCCACTCCGCTTCTTTTAATTCTCCTCGTAATTCTTTCATCTCCTTCTGCTGTTCCATTACTTTTTGCAAATACAATTTTTCTTTCAGAATCTCCAACGCCTTGTTACGATTATCTGCTTGGCTACGCTCACTTTGCACCGCCACTGTAATACCGCTTGGAATATGCTTGAGCCGCACGGCTGTAGAAACCTTATTTACATTCTGCCCACCCGGACCGGATGAACGATAAGCCTCCATTTCAACATCTTGAGGTTTAACCTCAATTTCCTTCGATACCTCCGCAACACGTGGCATCACCTCCACCATTGCAAATGAAGTATGTCGCAGTTTCTGCGCGGAAAACGGCGAAATACGCACGAGACGATGCACGCCCGCTTCATTCTGCAAATAACCGTAAGCGTATTTGCCGTCCACCTGAAAAGTTACTCGCTTAATTCCCGCTTCTTCGCCGCGATGCTCATCCAGTATTTTTATTAAGAACCCTTGGCGCTCGCAGTAGCGAGTATACATTCGCAGCAGCATGCTCGCCCAATCTTGCGCGTCCACGCCGCCAGCACCCGACCAAATAGTCACATAGCAATCATTTTTATCGTACGACCCGGAAAGAAACAGCTTCAATTCTAGAACAGCAAGTTTTTTCTCAAATTCTACTATCTTATTTTCAAGCTCCACAAGCATTGCGTCACCCACATCAGAGAGCGACGCGATTTCCTTCATATACGCAATATCGCTCTGAATGCCGTCCCAAAATTTCTGCTCTTCTTTAAGATCACTCAGCTCTTGCGATATAGCAGCGGCTTTTGAGGGATTATCCCAAAAATCTTTCTTTGCGGTTTCTTTTTCCAGCTCACTGATTTTGAATTGCTTTTCGGGTAAGTCAAAGACGGCCCTCAACAGTGAGGACCCTAGCCTGCAATGCTTGCAATTTTTCTTGGATTGCCTGAATTGTCATGTCACTATATTATATCACGCTTACGCCTAATGAGCCAGGACCGAAGATCCCCCTTCGTCTCTCCTTCGCGTAAAGCTACGGGAGAGCAAAGCAAGGACTTCGGATGGGCGCGGTCGAATTCCGTACCTGCATTTATCCCATTAGAGCCGGAGGGGAGAATCGAACTCCCGACCTACACGTTACGAGTGTGTTGCTCTGCCAACTGAGCTACTCCGGCTCTCCTTCGCTCCGATTAACATCGGGGCTACGGAAGAACTAGCAATTAGGAATATAAACTGCTTGCCCTTCCGAAGCTCTGAGCTTATAGCGAAGAGTGTAGGAGGGAGCTACTCCGGCTCTAACGAGACGAACGAATGTGCCTGCCTCCAACTGCTTTAGTATACCCGCCACAAACTCATTGTAAAGCAAGAGGCAGCTGTACTGTAAATGTACTGCCTCTGCCCTCTTCGGATTCGACAATAATCTTTCCATTGAGCATAGTTGTTATTTTTTGAGCAATAAAAAGACCAAGACCAGATCCTTCGGTCTGAAATCGCACAGCATTGCTGGCTCGGAAAAATTTAGTAAAGATATATTTTTGGTCTCTCTTAGGAATACCTATACCATCATCAGTAACGGAAATGAGAAGACTTTTTTTGCCTTCGATAACGGCAATTCTAATTTGTCCGTCATCTCCAGTGTATTTAATTGCGTTATCAATAATATTACGCAGTACCATTTTCATTTTTTTATAATCAGATTTTATAGTAAGCGGTAATTGTTTAGGAATATCAAGTATCAATTTTCTCTTGCCCAGCTGAACATCAATCTCCGTCTCCTGCATAATTTCTTTAATCAAAGTCGTGACGTCAAAAGATTTTAATTCATATACTATCTTGCCCTCCTCAATCCTGGATGCATCCAAGAGATCATTGATTATACCAATTAAACGATTTATTGTTTTTCGACCCATCTGAAGACGAGAACTTTGCGATTTGTTTAACCGTCCAAAGTCACCTGCAATAAACATTTCTAGCATCCATTTAATGCCGGAGAGAGGCGTGCGTAATTGATGGCTGGCAGTAGCTACAAAGTTACTCTTTAAGTGTTCAATTTCTTTTTCTCTCGTCAGGTCATGTATAACTCGCATAGCGCCCACTCGTTCTTTACCTTCGCCAACTAGCGGAACTAGGATAATCTCAAAAACTCGTTCTTGAGGCGTGGCAACAGCTAGCTCTCGTTTCTCAAAATCTTCAAGGTTTACATTCTCTATTAACTGAATATTCTCAAAGAGATTGTTTCTTTTAACTTCAAGATCTTTCGCTTTTTTACCCACGATATCATTTTTCGACACCCATAGTAGTTCTTCCGCGCGATGATTGAAAGCAATAATCGTGCCTTCAAGATCATACGCAATCAGCCCGTCGTAGAGACTATTCAACATATAAGTCATCTTCTGTTTTTCAACAGCAATAATTTCATTGCTTCTAGTTATGGTCGCAAAAGATTTTTTTAAATTTGCGGACATGTTGTAGAAAGCAAAAGCCAGATCTTCTATTTCATCGTCGGTATGAATGGGAATCTTATAATCCAAATTCCCTTTTCCAAATTCACTAGAAACCAGATGTAATCCCTCAATGGGCTGAACGATCTGCCTGGCTAAAATAAATGCGGCAATAACAGCAAAAAAAAGTATTGCTGCCAGGACAAGAAAAACAAACAGGGTAATCTCTCGTATCGCCGCTAGAGCGATAAAGGTCGGAATTTCAGCAATGACAAACCAGTTAGCATCAATAATCTCTGGCGATGCGTGACCATAAAATGAAATTTGTATCGGCGCGCCAGCGCCCACAACCTCCTGATTTAGTTCGTTGCGATAAATAGCAACTGGAGAAATGTCATTTTTTTGCTTAATTAAAGAAGATACTAAAGGAATGGAAGAAAAGTCTTTTTGTAGAAGAACTTGTGAAATATCAGGATGAGCAACAACGACTCCGCTTCGATCAACAATATAAGCCCTGCCCCCTTCTTCGACTATAGAAAGTTGATTGACCACTTCCTGCATGACCCTTGCATCAACTTTAACCAAAACAGCTCCTTGAAATACATTATGAACATCAAATAGTCCCCGACCAATAGTAAAAAACAGCCTGTTCTTTTCCCAGAATAGCTGACTAATAAAATGGCTGCTTTCTTTCGCTGCTAAAAATTTTTCTTCGTCTAGATATTGCGCCAAGTCTCTTGGGGTAATGACAATCAGTCTATTGACTCGATTAGTCTCTTGGCCATTCGCATCCACTATGGTAATTTCGGAAAAATTATCATGCGAAAACAATAATCTCTCAAGAAAATTTTGCCTGAGTTCAAAATTTTTTGGTAAAAACGAATCAACATTATCAAAATTATCTAATGCAGAAAATTGCAGGCTAACAAATTCAGTAATTTCTTTGGTTACAAAAGAGGCGATGCGCCGTTCTTGGGAAATGGCATTTTCTTTCTGAATGTTTTGGAATTTCAGAATAGTCTGGAGCATAGTCAAAACAAAAGGTATTGAAGCAAAGCCTATCAGAACCACGATTAATTTTGTGCGTAATTTTATCTTAGGAGCAGCCATGAAAATTTTATTATCCAACAAGAGGGGAGAAAATAAATATATTGGTTCTTCCAAACTAGGGCAGATAAAAAATGGCACTGCGACAGTGGAGCGTAACCGACCTCGGGGATCGCCCAAAGGGGCGATCCCCGAGGGGCAATCCCCAAAATTTTATACCCTTTACTTGTCTATTTTATAATAGAAATAGAAAGCATTGAATCTGGAAATTTAATTCCATCTTTCTGAGCCCTGTCCAAATAAATCATCAAAACATTTTTACTTGTAAATTCAAGGGGAATATCCGAAGGCTTAATTCCGTGAAAGATTTTATCCATCATTACCACGGCTTGCTTCCCAGCCTCGGTAAAATCGCCGCTGTAGCCAAAATGTCCGCCATTAGGCAAGTCCTCAAGAGGCGCTACCATTGGAATTCCTAATCGACCGGCTAATTTTGACTCTGCTTCTTCTTGAGCTTCAAAATGATGTCCGGCAATATGATATACAGCATCAATATCGCCCGATTTAATTTGTCCAGCAATCTCATACCAAGCTTTTTCGGCTTCCGGCGGAGAAACCGTTGTTTTATACTCTACAATCTCAAAGCCTAACCTTGGCGCCTGGGCTTTTAATTCTGCGTAAAACTCTTCTCCTACGGGAGGAACTATAAATCCTTCACCAAAAGTGCCAATTTTTTTGATGTCGGGATTAATTTTTTTAAGAAATTCCAGTTGTTTTTGTATAACCTCAACCAAATTAAGGACAACACCGGTCGCATTATTTTCCGAGGATTTAAAAGATTCTGCAAGTCCATATTTTACAGGATCATGAAAATTTACTAAAAATACAATTGGTATATCGCTATTTATCTCTTTTGTAGCCTTCACCGCGCTGATAGCCTGGAGTTCCAGCCCGGTGAAAATCAAATCCACCCCCTGCTCTACAAACCGTTTAGTCGCTTCTTCGGCTTCAACCAACATATCTGGCCCTGGAACAATTCGCGCTTCTTCAAACGTAACGTTGGTATACCCCATTTCCTTAAACCCTTCCTTTACACCTTCAACCGCCTCAATTTGCTGCCTTTGATACAACAGGCCTATTCGTTTTTCTTCCTTCGTTACCGATGAAGTAATGGGTCCAAATAAGGGAACATTTTTAAATATTTGAAACAAACTAAAACCTATTAACCCGACCAGCACTACTATCGCTATAGTAAGAGCGGGGCTAGTTATTTTTGGAAATGCAATCATAGATTTTTTGTTAATTATTAATGTATCATTAGTCTCGACTTTAATTTTACCTTAATTCGATTATATATGATTTGGTTGAATAAATTTAAAATATGAAATTCTGAGTTGAGATGCCCCCTTTGGTTGGATAATATGGACGCGAAGCCCACGTGATATTGGTAAAACTATCATTCACCAAACTATATCCAACAAAGCCATTATATAATATCCATTATAATTACGGAATGTTTATAGATGGGCGCGTGTCGGTGTGGTATAATTTACTATATGAAAAAATTCGTTATTGGCCATTGGGTCGGGTTAGCTCTACTAACGATTATTCTAATTGGCGCATTCTTGCGCTTTTTTAATCTATCAACTCTTCCGCCGGGAATTTACCCCGATGAAGCGCGCAACGGCATAGACGCGCTTCACGCCATGGCCACCGGCCAATATTCAGTTTTCTATCCGGCAAACAACGGCCGCGAGGGGTTGTACATCGACCTGCTGACAATTGTTTTCCGAATATTTGGAGTCAGTATTTTTTCTCTCAAATTAATTAGTGCGGCTATCGGCATGCTAACAATTTGGACAGTATATCTTCTAGCAAAAGAATTGCAAAGATTTATCAAAAGCGAAAAACCGATGTGGTACCAAGAGGCAATCTCTCTTGTTGCTTCGCTTTTTATTGCCACAAGTTTCTGGCATATTAATTTTAGCCGTATTTCTTTTCGCGCAATCTTTGTTCCTTTCCTTCTCTCGCTTGCGACATATTACACATTGCGCATGCTGCGCCGCGGATCTCTCTTTGACACAATTGTTGCCGGCGCGCTTTGGGCGCTTGGCATGTATACATATATTGCATTTCGAGTAGCGCCTATCATTCCCGCATTTCTTATTGGCTCAACGTTGCTGGTTTCGCTAGCGCAAAATCGCGACAATAAAAATATCAAACGTTGGATAAAAATGATTGCCGCGTTTGCATTAAGTGGCATCATAGTATTTCTGCCTCTCGCAATCTACTTCATCACAAACTCAGGCAGCTTTGCTTCTCGTTCAGCTGGAATTTCAGTATTTAGTGAACCTCAACCTATTCTTGCATTTCTGAAAAGTCTAGGCGCGCATCTACAAATGTTTTTCTATCAAGGCGATGGAAATTGGCGGCATAACATTTCTGGCCAAGCCCAGCTCTTGTTTCCCATCGCGCTTCTATTCCTTCTTGGAACATATGTTGTAATACACGACGCTTTTCATGGTTTAAGAACAAGACAATGGGAAAAAGCGATTGGAATGTTAGCGATTGGAATGTGGTTTGACGCGCTTCTTCTGCCCGCGATACTTACCATTGAGGGTATTCCTCATGCCCTTCGCTCAATCGGCGTAATCCCTGTTA
Source organism: Candidatus Spechtbacteria bacterium (assembly GCA_016188605.1). Classification (NCBI taxonomy): domain Bacteria; phylum Candidatus Spechtiibacteriota; species Candidatus Spechtiibacteriota bacterium. The sequence continues at coordinate 54,447 of JACPHP010000012.1, forward strand.
CATACCTGATTGCTGCTATCGGCTTTGCGCATTTTCTTGGCTATCTACTCCGCCAAAATATTTCTTGGATTCGCTCTGGAGGATTTGCTCTTGCTATCGCCCTTCTTGTAGCTCTTCCACTTACTGCCTATAACCAATATTTCAATGTGTGGGGAAATAATCCTAATGTTCCTGGCGCATTCTCGCAATACTATACCCAAATCGGATATTTCCTTAACGCGCTTCCGGACGATACGCCCAAAGTTGTGTTTGTAAATAGCGATGGCGTGCTTGTGCCGATTGAAAAATATCTTGCCGCACCGACAAACAAAGATAATACAATTCCCATGTCATCGCAAACAACTCTATTTATACAGAATACAAAATCCGTGCATCCGCAAAATACAATCTACGCCACCGAAAAAGAACTTGAAAATTTTATTCCACAAAAAGGAAGCATCGTCATTCCGCTTGAACCAAATGATAAGGCAAAAACTTTTCTTAAAGAAAAGTTTCGTGGTACTGGCCAACAGCCGGGCGGAATATGGTTCTACCAAATGCCATAACTTGGAGCGAGCGAGGAGAATCGAACTCCCGCCTCGACCTTGGGGACAAAGCCAAATTATTTTGGCTTTGTCGGGCGCAAAAGCGCCCTGGGGCGGTGTGGCAGCATCAATTTTTTGTCGAGGCTCTGCCGAGAACTGTATTGTTGCTGTCCACACCGCTATACCTTGAGCGGGATACCAGAATCGAACTGGCGCTTCGACCTTGGGGACACTTTTGCGTATAGCGAAAGTGTCGGCTCCAAAAGGAGCCCGGGTAGTCATGGCAACCTCAATTTTTTGCTCGGAGTCCCCCTTTGGGGGACGGAGAAATTAAGTTGGTGTTGCCATGACGGTACCTTGGCGTTGAACAAACTTAGAGCGAGGTACGGGAATCGAACCCGCGTGTCAACCTTGGGGATAAAAGCCAAATGCTTTTGGCTTTTATCGGACGTAAAAAACGTCCTGGGTGGTCAAATGCCAACAATTTTTTGTTCGAGCCGAAGGCGAGTAATATAAGGCATTTGACGGTACATTGATGTTGAGTAGACTTGGAGCGAGCGAGGAGAATCGAACTCCCGCCTCGACCTTGGGAAGGTCACGTACTACCACTATACTACGCTCGCATACTACCACTATACTAATCCCGCCTATTTTTTATCGATAAATCTCTCTTCTATGCGCCACTTCAATTAATTGAATTTCTTTGGTAGAAATAAATTGAAAAATTACTCGCCAATCTCGAGTAATTCTAAAAGAGTATAATCCCGAGAGTTTGCCTGTGAGATGTTTTGAGTGGAGCTTTGTATGAAAAGGATTCTCTACAAATATTTCCAATAGTTGCGCAAGTTTTTCTGTTGAGGCTTGGGCAATTTTTTCGCCGAAACAAGAAAATGACTTGCGCAGACAATGCGAATCATACGAAAGTATCGAGTTTCTCAAGAAATTCTTTTGCGTCACTAAAGGTATGTTTAGGTTTTTCTCGCGATGCCCTCAGAATACGTTGCACGAATTCAGGACGGTAATCCCCCTCTTTGTCTTTTCCAGCAATACCTATAATAAAAGACTTGAGAAGCTTTACTTCCTGTTTTATACTTGCAGATGAAATACGCGAAGGATTACTCATTAATCGTATTGTATAGCGGACATGGGGCATGTCAATGGCAAATTCTACTCACCTTTCACTGAAAAACAAACTTCCACCACTCGCCCGCTCGGCGCTTTAAGGCATCTTCCGTCGTCTCATCTTGCATGTAATCATCAGCCGCGGCAGCTGGCTTCTGCATCTGCTGTTGCGCAGTATTGTCTTTCTGCTCGCTTATATTATTCTCTCCTCCTGGCACCACAATCACCACCTGCTCGCCGGGCTTTTGCACATTCAACCTTCTGCGTACTTCGAGCTCCAAAACATCACTCTGATTAAATGATTGAATCATCGCGGCAAGATTGTCATTGTCTTTTTGCAAATTAGATACTTCCTCACGCGCTTTATTAATATCCTGTTGCAACTGATATCGTTGATATAACTCTTTGCCAAAAGCTCCTGCAAACCAAGCCATAACCAAAAGCAAAGCGGTGAGCAGTGCGCGAGAGATTGTAGTTTTAGTCATCATACTAAAAAATGACGAGAATAAAAGTTTTTGATAGTGATATGAGTATATACTGAAAAATTTGATGACACGAATATAAAAATGTGCTAAAGTCTATAAGTATGAACGTCACTGGCCACAAATTCCGTACTATAGCCAGGGTGGTGTGGATTTCTATAGTAATCCTTGTCACCTTTAGCATGGTTGGATATCTTTTGATACCGCTATTCTAATAGTAGCGAAAACACACTAAAAATCAATCATCCTTAACTAAATAACCTCGCATATGCGAGGTTATTTAGTTTCTAGCCAGACTTAAACACCTTCATAAAAGTCTCGGCATCAATATTTACATGCCCCATCGCCTTCATGCGCTTCTTTCCTCTTTTTTGTTTTTCAAGTAGCTTTTTCTTGCGCGTGTAATCACCGCCGTACAAATAGCCAGTTACGTCCTTACTCATCGCTGACTTAGTCTCTCTCGCAATCACCTTTCCGCCAATAGTCGCTTGAATCGCGACTGCAAAATTTTCTGGATGAATAACCTCTTTAATTTTCTCCACAAGTTTTCGCCCATCTCTTTCAGCGCGAAGGCGAGGAATAATACGCGAAAACGCCTCAACTTTATCTCCCGCGAGCATTACATCTAGCTTCACAACATCTCCGGGCTGGTCGCCAATAACATCGTACGATAACGACGCGTACCCAGAGCTGATACTCTTTAATTTGTCATAAAAGTCAGTAATAATTTCCGCGAGCGGAGCCTCGTAAGTGATACGAAGTGTTTGGCCGCCGAGAGTCTGCGTATCTTTGTAATCTCCTCTAATAGTTTGCAAAAGTTGCATCACGCCGCTTAAATATTCCGGCGGAGTCATAACTTCCATGCGCACCCACGGCTCCAGTGTCTCTACAATCTCCGTGGGATCGGGAAATTTGGCAGGTGTGTAGATAGTAATTATCTCGCCATTTTTCTTTTTTATTTGATAAATGACAGAAGGTGTGGTTACAACTATTTCTAGATTGTACTCGCGGCGCAAACGCTCAAGCACAATCTCCATATGCAGCATTCCCAAAAATCCGCACTTCCATCCACGGCCAAGCGCCTCTGAATACTCCTGTTCGTAGTAGAGCGCGGCATCGTTGAGCTTTAACTGCTCCAGCGCTTCTTTCATTTCATCAAACGCGCTTTCCTCGCCCGGAAAAATGCTGGAAAAAACCGCTGGCATCGGATCTTTGTATCCCGGCAAAGGTTCGTAAGCACGCAAGTCTTCCCGTTCATGCGTAATAGTATCACCGATTTTTGCGAGCGAAATCTCTTTGAGGCCGGTAGCAATGTAGCCAATTTCTCCGGCGCGAAGTTCCACAGACGGTATGGGAGCTGGTGAAAACGTGCCGACTTCTTTAATCTCGCTCTCCTGACGAGAAACCATAAGATGCATTCGCTCGCGTGAATGAACGACGCCGTCTACCACGCGCACGTGCGCCACTACCCCTTTGTATGAGTCGTACATAGAATCAAACACCAACGCGCGCAAAGGTGCCCCAGCATCACCACCCGGTGCCGGCACCGAACGCACGACTTCATTTAGCAACTCCTCAACCCCCTCGCCGGTTTTAGCAGAAATACGAAAAATGCGATCGGGTAGTAAATTAAATGTTTCAAACACGTCAAGGATTTCACGTTCTACATCATCGGGGCGTGAATGAGGCAAGTCAATTTTGTTTATGGCGGGAATTATTGTTAGCCCCTGCGCGATTGCCACGCGAAGATTTGCTAGCGTTTGAGCTTGCACACCCTTAGTGGCATCGACAAGCAAAATCGCGCCTTCCACCGCGGCAAGCGCGCGCGAAACTTCATAAGAGAAGTCCACATGCCCTGGCGTATCAATCAGGTTGAGTTCGTACTCATCAACGAATAACGAATCCTTTAACGAATTTACGAATTCTAAACTGTCTGTCATTCGTTTATTCGTAATCGATTCGCTATTCGTTGATGAAACCGGTCGATATCGCATTCTAACAGGCTGCATTTTTATGGTAATCCCGCGCTCCTGCTCAAGCTCCATGGTGTCTAAATACTGCTCGTGCATCTTTCTTTTCTCCACGGTTCCAGTCAGCTCCAAAAGCCGGTCGGCTAAAGTCGATTTACCGTGATCCACGTGAGCTATAATTACGAAGTTTCTAATATGTTCCTGCATATACATCAACGAATAGCGAATCGATTACGAATAAACGAATGACGCGTCAATAAGTGTATGCTACGGGAATTTCAGACAATAGAAAAGGGCAGACGTTTATGTCTGCCCTTCGCTCTTGCCCCGCAACTGCGGAGCTTAACCTCGGCAGGCGTTTTCGCCTGCCTCTTCCTCCTCACCAAACTCAACCTCCAACGTGATAGTCACCTTGGTGACCGTGACTGTCACGGGCGCCACTACCGTGACCGTGATCACGGTAGTGGCTGTAAGCGGTTCTACCTCAGCGATCGGCGGAGGCGGCGCGTGGTCGTCGCTGCTGCCACCTTCCGTGACCAATGAAGGGGCATCATCGCCGCCTCCGCCCCTGGCCGACTCGGCCGAAGGCGCGGTTTGCGCTACCTCCTCTAGCGCTACCGCCACAACCGGCGACTCAACTGCCACGGGGAATTCACTCTCCCTGTAGGCAGGTCGGACACGACGCGGTGTCTCGGCGGGGAACACTACTTCGTCGTCCTGCCGCTGCCGGCAATTCCGGCACACGTCAATCATGGCCAGGACGATGACCATGATGACTAAAAGAAGTAGAAGGATGGCGATAATCTCCAACAGGAGAATCGCCACCCCCACAAACCAACCCGCATCCCAGAGGGAAAAGCCCCCCGCCGCAGCGACCAAAGCCGGAGTAACGGGCTGGTCCTCCGCCACAACATCAGCGGCGGCAGTGGCCACCACCGGTGATGGGTTCGGAAAGCGCCATACCCCTCCCGGCGGGTCATACAAGACCCCACGAGGTTCAGGCGCATCGCTTACGCCCGCTACACCTTGCTCCGAAGCCGTCGGAGCAACGGGGGTATCCGCCACAACATCAGCTGACACCCAGCTCGCCGGCAAACGGAGAACCATCGTCGGCGGGAAGATCCAGTGACAATTGTCACTGGAGGCCAGACCGCGACCATTGGCCGCGGTCTCAATGCTCGCGGCATTAGTCGCGTATAGCTCGGGCCACCGGGTACCATCCCCGGTGTACTCCTCCGCCAACCCCCAGCACGTCATGCCGGGGACCACAACGATCTCTTCAGGACCCGCCGCCAGAGCGACGGACCCACCGCTTGCAATCATGGCCAAAACGGCCATGAAAATAACTGTAAATCGACGCATTACACCCTCCTTCATCACTAAACCTCTCCTATCAGTGCATAAAAGTATAACAGATTACTGATTTTTTGTCAAATTTAACGCACTAAAAAGTTTATTTTTGTAATCCTCGACAAATGTCCATTCCGGCGCGCGAAGCAAAAAAAGTCCTCCCAAGTAAACAAGTATGCCCGCAATCCCCGCTCCCAACCCCTGCGTAAACACTCCCCAAAATGTGGTTAGCGATATAAATGGCGCGAGAAGCATCACTCGCAAAACAAAATACGCGACAAGTCCCGCAATTATAGAAACAAACACAATTCTTATAAACGCTAAAATTATTTCTCGTTTATACTCGCCCTCGTATCTCGCAAAAAAAGCGCCAAACAAAAAAATAAGCGTAATAATTCCCGCAATAGCAAAAGCAAGTGGCAATCCCAACAAGGGAATATTTGCAAGATCACTAACTCTAAATAATACGCCGAGTTGTGGCGCCATGCCATCTTGCAACGACACGAATACAAAAAATACGCTAAGCCCTATGTTTATTAAAATACCGCCGATGTTTATTGCTACTGGCGTTATAGTATTTTGCACCGCGTAAAACGCGCGCGCTATAACTGGGTTTAAACTATGAGCAAAAATACCAATACAAAAAATGCCGAGCACCGCGGCGGTAAGCCTTGTTTCCGTCCAACCAAACGCGCCGGCTCCAAGCGCCACTCGCACGACTTGCGCCCGTAAAACAAAAAGCAGCACGCTGGCGGGAAGCGCCCAAAACAAAACATGCCTAACCGAGAAAGCGAAGGTATCCAAAAACAATTTTTTATTCTTTCCTGAAGCCGCGTGCGAGAATGCCGGAAAAGTTGCGGTGGCATACGAGATGCCAATAATACCGATGACCATATATTGTAAATTGTCAGCCAAAGTAAAAATTGCCACGCTACCAGCGCCGAGCAAAGAAGCGATTGCGGTCGTTACAAGCACATTGACTTGCGAGGCGGCGAGGCCAATTGAACGCGGAATAATCAGCTTGGCTATTCTGATAAAATCAAATCCACGCGGAGTAAATACTCCTTGCCAGCGAAAACCAACTAGCCGCGCTGAAGGAATTTGTATCGCAAAATGAGCCGTAGCGCCCAGTACCACTCCCCATGCAAGTCCGGCAATGCCAAGTATCGGCACAAACATAAAGGCGCCAAAAATAATTCCAATGTTATAAAAAATCGGCGCAAACGCGTACGGCACAAAACGATTAAACGCTTGGTTCACGCCTGAAAGCATGGCGCTCATGCCAAGAAGCAACGGGCTTATTGCCATGATGCGCGAAAGCAAAATAGCGATTTCTCTTTTTTCTCCTATAAATCCAGGCGCTATAAGCGACATTAACCACGGCATTATGATAATGCTTAAGATAGCAAACAAGGAAAGCAGTGCCGCCATGATGTTAAAAAAATTTGCCGCAAGTTTCCATGAATATTCTTCTTCTCTATGTCGCGCTTCAATAAATACCGGAATAAAAGCCGCGGCAACAGCGCCCGCGATTAAAATATTATAAATAAAATCAGGAATGCGAAACGCTGTAAAATAAACATCCAGAGTATCTCCAGCCCCAAACAAAGACACCAGTACGCGATCACGCACTAGCCCCAAAACACGGCTCGTAAAAGAAGCGATGACGAGAAGCATCGCGGCAGATTGAATTATGGCTCTGTGATTGGTTATTATAGATGGCATTACGTGGCGATGCGCTGGCATGATAGGCACGCCAGCGCATCTGTTATATTTCACTTAAGCTAAGTTGACCTGAACAGGACTTGCTCGTTTATTTATTCAAATTAAACAAAAATAGCTTGTCATCTCGAAGTCATAGCAATGACGAGAGATCTCTCGCGCCGCGCTCGAGATGACAAAAATAAAAATGAAATGAATCTAGATTTGACGAAATACGCCAAAATCCCAAGCTCTAAGCCCCTACTTCTTCTCAATTACGCACCCAATGTGCCTATCACCATACAACGAATCCCGAAAAACGTTCAATGTCGCGCTGGTTGCTCCCTCTTCTGAACACCATACAAAATTACCCCATGCGCCAACATCAAACTTGAGATCAACGGAAGGAAAAATGCCCGCTTGCGCAAATTTGCTCAAAAAGTATGATGTCCGATCCGTCATTTTTCGTGGAATCGTGTATTCTATTTCCACCGTCTGTACTTTTCCTGGCCTCACTATCATCCAATTACCAAATACCTGCATACTATTTTCCTGAAAAATATCGGTGCCGCTCGCGCTATCGCGCCTCGCGCCAAGCCCGGTTGACTCCACAAGCACATCGCCCTTAAAATCATTTGCCCGATAATCAAATTGTGAAATTTGCGGCGCCTCGGAAAATCCCTGCGCGCGCACGAGCTGCGACCCTAGCGGCGCGTAAAACCTCATATAATCAACATTTGGCTTATTATACCAATCATACGGCGTGCTGCCTCCATTGTGCGAACGCGTCACGCGAATTACGCGATTGATAGAGCCGTCGTCTTGAACGGTTGTCGCTACCTCTTCTTTGGTTGTTGTAACCTTATCAGTTTTGTAACCCCCAATATTACTATAGACAACAGCAAAAAAGTCTTGTATCTCATTCGGCTTTGCGGCAAGAGGCGCTGTAACCTTGCCGCTCCATCCCTGATCGTTAAAAATTTTCTCAACCTCGTTATCGCGCGAATACATCATTATATCCTTTTGCTGAAGGCTTTGCGCTAAAGCATCTAAAATTTCCGGCGCGCGATCCGCAAACGCCATGTTGACCTTATCCATTAAAATAGGAGTCATGTCGGCTAAAACTTTTTTAGGCGCATTTTCTTTTTTGTCATAATTTACTTCAACTTGTTGCTGAATGATGTCAGAAAAATTTTGCGCGCTTACCGTAAGATTGTATTGCGGCAAGCTGATTGGTCCGACTATGCGCAAAAGCCGCTCCACTACCGCGGGTGTTAACGCAATTACGCCATCTGGAGTTTCTCCGCCGGTCTTTTCATAAAACCACATAATTTTTTCCGCCGATGTCGGAAAATCAAAAAACCAATTTGAATCATGCATAGACCATGCCGTTGAAACATACTCAATTGGCTTGGGTGGAATTATTTTAACTGTTAGTTGGCCGTCCGCATTGTAAATTCCATCAACAAATAAGCTGGTCATTTCTCCTTTAGACAGTTTCATAACGCCATACGTTCCGACGAATCCGCCCGTTGCGCGAATCTCCGCCGAGTTTTGAAAAATCACAAGATACGTTTTTGGATTATTGTCTCCCAAGAAAGTTAAAACGCCGTCAGAGTACGACGAAAGGGCGGTAAATAAACCCCGCATTGTCGCAATACGTTCTTTTGCTAAAAGGAATTGGTCGCGATATTCGGCTGGCAAATCGCTGGCGCTAACTTTGTCCATATATGTTTTAGCATCCGCGAGATCTTGTTGGGCAGACAAGGCAGACTCGCTTGCCTTAAGAATAACGGTTGAAAGCAGTGGGGCAGCAGACTCCTCTTTTGCCGTATCCATTGGCATTACGGAAGCGGTAAGCACGCCCGCGACGCTACTCAATCTCTCTCCAGCGCGAGAAAGTTTTGCGCCAGCTTGAATAAGATACACGCCGGAACGCGGCTTACTTTCAAAAGGAAGCATTGAAATTACCGCGACGAATCCCTTGCCCATACTGTTAATGCTTTGTTCGGCTTGGACAAACTGCTCGTATGCTTTGCTAAAACTTACCGCGGCTTCATTAAAACGAAAACCCTTTGCTGCTTCTTGCGCGTCGTTAAGAGTTGTGTATGCTTCCGTAGCGTCAGCCAATATGTCATCTTTCACGTTCATACCGTTTGCCCACGCGCCTCCCGTAAGCACTAGGCACATCATCACAACACTAGAAACAATGAATCCCGATGAAGGAAAATGACGCTTTTGTTTTCGCGCGGTGGCTTTGTTATAAAAAGAAGCGCGATGATATTCTACGTTTTCTGAAATATTTTCGGGCGCGATAAAATTATGAGAGAAATACGCAAGCGCTTCTTGCTTTGCGTTCGACAGTTCAATATCTTGCCTAGCGCCAACAATGGACAAACTCTTTTCTGGCCTAAAAAAAGATTCTTCGGGCGCGCTATTTGTCCTTTCAATTCTATTAAAATTCGTCGGAGTTTGCCTCGCGTTGAATGTTTGTTGCGACCCATACCGCGATTCTTCTCTTTTTGCAATACTCCATACTTCACGCAATTTGGCATCATTACTGTCAAGATCCTGCATTGCCTGCAAAACCTCTAGACGCGAAGGCTCTTTTAATTCTTCTGTAGTACATATCTTGGGCTGTACCATACCTACTAGCGTTGACCGCGCTTCAACTGGCGACGCCCCAGCTTTAGTCTGCAAGAGTTTTTTGGGCGCCAACCTAATAGCGGGGGTAATCGCTTGCCCCGTCTCCTGTTTTACGATTTGCGATTTCTTCTTTGCGACAAAAGAAGCGACGTGTGACGCGTAATATGCCCGCGCTTTTTCAACTTTCGCGCGCTCAAGAACCCTCTCTTCAAAAGCAATCTTTTCCGCTATCTCTCGCACGTCAACTTTCTTGCGATATATCTGGGAACGCCAACGCAAAGAATCTCTTTTTTGCGAGAAAGAGAAAATATCGGATGCATCAACATCGCCCTTTGGATGCTCGGGATTCATTACAATTATTATACCACTTCGCTATTCAATAAAAAATGTGGATTAAGTTAAAACACAAATTTCTAATTTTTAATTTCTAATGGCGTTGTTGAGTAAATCCCGAACACGATAGTTTTCACCTAGTGTATTCAAGATTTACTCAACAACATAGGAGTCCGGCATACCAAGAGCAGTCATGATATTCAATGCCTTGCAGCGTAGGAATAGCTGGACTCGTTGATTAATAAAAAGACGTGCTTGTACCTTGTCAGAAAAGATAGTTTTAAGCCTAAA
>JACPHP010000013.1 GCA_016188605.1 Candidatus Spechtbacteria bacterium
CCCCCCCCCCCCCCCCCCCCCAACAAAAGGTGTGGATAAGTCCCGGAGGACAGACTGACCGTCCTGGAGTGCTCGCTCAAAAAAACGCGCGAAGTAGCCGCGCTTTTTGGAAAATATTTTACCCTACAAACTTCCTCTGCAAAAATTTATTGGAGGGTATCTGCTCACGCCTACTATACTTTATTACGAGTGTCGTAGTGAACCGGTATCGTAGCGGGCTGTAGAAGTCTAGCTTCTACAGCTTCTCATAATTTGCAGGACAAGTGCGAGCAGTTATAAAAGCCCCGTACGACTTACGGGGCTATAATCTTAGTGGTTAGTATTTTCAATCAGCACGGCAACCGCTTCGCCGCCACCATTGCAGGCAACGGCTATGCCGTAGCGTTTGCCAGTTGCTCTTAATTCGTAGGCAAGGGTTGTGACAAGGCGCGCGCCGGAAGCGCCGATGGGATGGCCTAGCGCGATTGCACCGCCCCAGATATTTACTTTGCTACGGGGAATGCCGAGCTGTCGCATCGCATAAATTGGCACAACCGCAAATGCTTCGTTGATCTCAAAAAAATCTACTTGGTCGAGCGAAAGTTCTGCCTTAGCAAGGACTGCCTTAATGGCTCCCACGGGTGCCGTAGTGTACCAGTAGGGATTCTGCGAATGCATGGCATAGGCAACGACACGTGCCAATGGCTTTAATCCCAATTCTTCCTTTATTTTTTCGGAGCAAAGCAATACCATCGCCGCTCCGTCTGAAATCTGTGAAGAAGTCGCGGCCGTTACTGTTCCGCCATCGCTAAATACTGGCTTGAGCATTTTCATTCTTTCCATATCTGGTTTGCGAATACCCTCATCTACATACATCACGCCTTCAGATACAGGAACGTATACAAGCCGTGAATCAAAGTATCCTCTGTCGGTTGCCTCTTTCGCGCGACGAAAACTTTCGAAAGCAAAATCTTCTTGTGCGTCACGACTGATAACGTATACGCTTGCGCATGTATCAGCTAGCCTGCCCATGTGAGGCATTCCAGGGTAATACACGTCGCGAAGACCATCATATAGCATGCTATCTGTGACGATAGCTTCCGGCAGCGCTTCATATTCCGCGAGTTTTTTATCATCCAACGTTTTCTTTACTCTTGGCAAAAGATAGGGCGCGCGGCTCATATTTTCTACGCCGCCGGCGACAACAAGTTCCGCATCGCCCAAACTAATACTTTGAACCGCAAGCCTAATGGCTACAAGCGAGGAAGAGCAAACTTCATTTACTGTTACCGCGTGACATCCTTGAGATAATCCGGCCTTTATAGCGACTTGGCGCGCGGGATTTTGTCCAACACCAGACGTTAGGACTTCGCCCAAATAGATTTCTTGCACTTTGCTAAATGGAGCAATTAGGCGTGAAAGCATTTCTCGCACAACACGAGCGCCAAGTTGCGGCGCGGGGGTGTCTTTCAGCACGCCGAAAAATTTTCCAAATGGCGTGCGGGCTGCCTCAACAATGTAAACATTCTGCGCGTTTTGCATCTTTTTTGCCTACCTTCCAGAATCATAATCAAAAAATCCAATCTTTGTTTTTCTGCCCAGCCGCCCCTGAACGACCAAATCCGTCAAAATACCGCGAGGTTTATAGTGCCGATTTGCTTTCATCATTTCTCGAAGTCCGGCGACTACAGTATCAATGCCAATAAGATCGGCAAGGCGCAAAATTCCCATTGGTTCACCGCCAGTCGGGACCCTTCCCTCAAAAGAATCATTAACAATCTCGCACGCGCCTTCAAATGACATGCCTTTTTTAATAAATCGCTCCACGAGCAATGACGCTTCATTTATTATTGGCATAACCATGCCGTTTACGGAAAATCCGGGAATATCGCTAGCAAAAAGAATTGGATTACGGTTAAGCCAGCGAGCAATTTCAAAAACAGTATTTGCTGTTTCGTCCGATGTTTTCGGCCCGCGAATAAGCTCAAGAAAGGTTAAAACGTGCGGCGGGTTCATGAAGTGCATGCCCATAAATTTATCTTTGTGGCGCTGTACGCTTTTTGCAAGCTCTTTGATGGAAATAGTCGAAGTATTTGTAACAAGAATTGTATTCGGTTTACAAATTGCGTCGAGCGTGCTTAAAACTTGCGCTTTGATTGCGCGATCTTCCGTAACAGCTTCCACGACAAAATCGACGGGCGCAAGACGATCAAGCCGCGAAGCAACATAAAGATGAGCGTTTAGAATCATTACTCGGTTACGCGTTGCGTGAGCGAATTGTTCTAATGTCATATTCGCAGTATTTTTTTCTTGAATATTTTTCAACCAAAACTCCCTGATTTTTTCTACCGCCCTCTCGCATACTTTGGCATCAGAATCATACAAAAGTACAATAGCGCCCGCTTCGCAAAAAATTTGCGCTATGCGCGTGCCCATTTGCCCAGCACCCACAACTGCTACATGATTGACTACTGGCCGCATAATTTTCCTCCTCGCGCCTTATTTTATTTTACAAATTGAAAAAGTACAAAATTGATACATTGATGGCGCACACCTACTTACGCAACGCGCACCACCCACACGCTTTATCTGAACATCGTTTATCCCAAAATGCAATGGAGATGATTTCTTCTGCCACTCGGTGAATTTCTGCTTCTAGTGCCGTTACATTTTCTTGCGATATTACGAATTGCTCTTTATGCAACTTGCCTTTAGCGTCCGGCTCAATAAAGTCCAACTCCCCGGCCAGCATATTATATTTTGCGAGCGGATATTTATCTAATAATAGTTTGTAAAATACCAGCTGGCGCTTTAAATTGCCATTAGAATTTTTAGTTGTGCCTTCAATTTCGCCGCGAGTTTTTGAGTGACCCGTTTTGTAATCAACCACAATCACATCGTAGCCGTTCGGCTGAATTTCTAACTTATCTAGTTTACCCGTCAGGCGAATTATATCGCTTAGCGGTATAGAAATAGAACGTTCGTTCTCGGTGTTTTTGTTCCACGCGCCTCTATACTCTTCGTAGTATTTATCGAGCGTTTCCTCACCTCTAGCTTTGGCAGACTGATAATCATGTTCATTAAGAAGTTCTGTTGCAAGGGCAAAATTAAATCGCTCAAGCAAGAATTCTTTAGGCGTGTTTGCATCTGTTTTTAAACGCTCAAAAAAATCATGAAGTCCCGCGTGAATTGCCGTGCCATACATTTGCTGTTTGCTTGGCGCGTGCGGCACGCGAAGTAAATTGATATAAAAATATTTCCATGGACATTCAAGATAGTTATTAAAAGCTGTTACGGGTAAGCCGCGTTTTGTAAATAATTCAGCAACGAATTCGCGCTCTTGCAGTGGCGGCGTGGTTGCGATAGATGATGAAAAGAATAACGCTGGGTTTTGTTGTGCCTCAAGCTCGTATGCCTCGGTGCCACCGCGAGCAACAAGTTCACTTCTGATCTCGGATATAAAATTGGTTGGGATTTGTTCTCTGCCAGCATCGTTTAATAAAGTACAGCTGATATGCGCGCCGTGGCGAGCGCGAGTAAGCGCGACAAAGAAAAGACGGCGCTCGTCTTCATATTTGTCTATTTTGGGGTCAGTATCTATTAAAGATGGCCGAGGAGGGTCTGACCCTCCTTTTAGGAGGGTCAGACCCTCCTCGGACGCTGTTATTAGTTGAGGCAAGCGAAACAGACGTGGCTTTACCCGCCCACCCCATTTTGAGTCCGCCGCATTTGGCACAAAAACATAATCAAACTCAAGGCCTTTCGCGCCATGAACGCTCATCACGCGCACAGCTCGCAGCGATGCTTTAAATGAGCTAGTCTTTATTTTAATGTTATGCTTTTCTACAAGATCGAGATGCTGTAGAAAATCCGCAAGATTCGCTTTACGCGAAGTCCCACCGCTGCTGGGATGAGATGAAAGAAAATTCTTCAATTCACGAAAAAGCGCGTGAATACCCGCCATCATTCGCGGGTCATCGCCATTCTGTTTTACTATATCCAAAAATTTTCCTTCGCGGACAATGCGTTCGAAAAGCACCAGCGCGTTTTCGCTCGCCAAATCCTGTCTTATACCCGAAAGTAAGGAGTAGGCATGAAAAATAGCCGGCGAATTTTCAAAATGCAGTTTTTTATGCACCTGCGTAGCGCCCATTAGCTCTATAACTGTCGGTTTTACGTCGTCGGTCTTTTTTTTCGAATCTAAGTTATCCACATAGGGTATCCCGAGCACCCCATGTCTATGGTGCGCATATTCTATTTTGTTGCGATAAGCAAAAAGACGATATATATCAATTGGCGGAATGCCAAGCGTATCAATATGTAATACTGGGAGAAGCTTTTCGTCACTTCCAAAATCAACCGCGTAGCGCATGATGCTAAGTATTTTTTTAACTTGCGCGTCTTCCAGCATGTCGTGCTGTGATTCCCAAACATAAGGTATGCCTAGCTTTGCAAAAATGGAAGTCACGGGAACAGCGCTTTCGTGCTCGCGCACGAGAACCGCAATTTCGCGCGGATCAACGCCGTTTGCAATTAACTCCTCAATTTTTTTGCCGATAAAATAGTTTTCTGACTGGGTATCAGCGAATTCCCAAAACTCAATCGGTTTTTTAGGTTCATACCTAGGGCCTCCGGGAGGCCCTAGGTATGAACCTTCTCTGTTCGCATACAAAGCATCGTTTACTTCGGGGAGAATGTTGCTGATTCTGCTTTGGTTTTGCTTTATTAAATCCATTGCGCCGTCGAGTATTGGCTGTGATGAGCGATAGTTCTGATGTAGCGTAATCAGCTTTGCGCCACTAAAGCGTTTATGAAAGTACAGAAAGTTAGCAAGCGTCGCGCCTTGAAAGCGAAAAATTGCCTGCTTCTCATCCCCCACCACAAAAAGATTTGGCGCTTCATTTTCAGAACATAGCAATGCCAGCACATTATTCTGGCCGTTGTTTGTGTCCTGATGTTCATCTACTAGAATATAGTCGTATGCTTCCGAAACACGCATGCGGAAGTTCTCGTCGTTTTGCAGTTTCTTTACCACAAACAAAATCATATCGTTATAGTCGTAACGTTTTTGCTGTGCTAATTCCTGCTGATAGCGCTCATATACAACCACGAGTTCCCTATTTTTATTGATAAACTTTTCCTGATCTTGATATTTTCCCTTCATCTTGCCTTCATGTGCGCCTTTTTCGTGGTACAAGTCATCAATTTGTAAAAACGCGTTATGTTCTTTTTCAACAAGCTCGCTAAGTGCGGCTGGCGTGACTCCTTCGCGTTTTAACGTGCTGATTTCGGCGAGCGCGGATTTGATGTAAAAATATGGGTCGCCGAATGGGCGCAGCAGCGAGAGGGGTGTGTTGTCGAAAATTTGCTCAAGCAATTGTACTTGCTCAACCTCGCTTACGTTTTCCGCGGTGCCAACTTGCGGAAAATCTTCCGGATATCGCTGGATAAGCGCGTTGCAAAAACTGTGAAATGTTAAAACCGTCACGTAATATCCTTGCGTGCCAATGAGCTCGCTCAAACGCTTACGCATGGCAGAAACACCCGCTTCACTGAATGTAAGCGCGAGAATTCTTTGCGGCGCAATTTTTTTCTGGCGCAAAATATTGGCGATACGAAGAGCCAATATTTGTGTTTTGCCAGTCCCCGGCCCCGCAATAACCATAACCGGGCCGTCGAGCGTGTCTACGGCCTGCTTTTGCTCAGGATTTAACTTTTGATAGAGGGTATCGAAAGAGGACATAAAAAATGACCATCAACGAATAACGAATCTGCTACGAATTTACGAATATGGTTAGCAAATTCGTTTATTCGCACAGGATTCGTTATTCGTTGATGATAGATGTGTGGTATTCCCTCGGCTTATAAGCCTTCATCACTCGAACAACAATTTTCGCCCCGTTTTCTTTCATCCAGCGGTAAATATCTTTTTTAAGTTCTTTCTGGTCATATCCAAGGCATACCACGTCTGGTTTGAGGCGTTTTAGCGCAAGATACTCCCCCGTTTCCTTGTCTCCGAGCACCGCCCTATCAACGAGATGATGTGCCGCAACGCGACTGCGGCGTTGGCGTTCATTTAGCTGAGATGTTTTGCCTTTTAATTGAAGCGCTATTTCATCTCTTCCTACAATAACAACAATCTCATCGCCGTATGCTCGCGCCTGTTGTAAAAAATGTTCGTGCCCTAAATGTAGGCCGTCAAAAATACCAAAAACCACTACTCTCTTTTTTAATTTATTATTTTGTTCCATGTCTTTATTAAAGCAAGATGGGAGTAAAAAGACAAATAATTTCGAATTTTTAATTTTGAATTTCGAATGAATTTTGAATGACTAAAATTAGAAAAACTATCTGTAATCTTGTTAGCTTATAGGCTTTCGAAATTAAATATTTCTAATTTTATTCAAAATTCAAGTCCTCTTGTACTTTCTCCAAATACAATGTACGTAAAAGCTATAGAGAGGTGTGATACGACATGCTGACATGGCTCTGGCTCGGCCTATATGATTTTTTAGAAATGCTGGAACTGCAAGAGCGATTGTTCCTTAACAAGCAACAAGGCGATGACAAGAATTATCTCATTTTCGCGGAACATTCGCCCGTTTATACATATGACGAACGAAAGCCGCGAGATCATCTTTGGCGCTTGCCAAAGCCAGCTAGTGTGCCGCTAATCCATGCGCCACGCGCTGGCAGTATCACTTATCATGGCCCGGGTCAGCTTGTTTGTTACTGTATTCTAGATTTGAAAACGCTCGACCTTGATGGTCCTCTTGCCTTGAATTGGGTTATAGAGGAAACGATCATCCGCACGCTTGCCGAATTTGGCATTGTCGGACATCGGCGCAAAGAACCAGTCGCGGCGCAAGGCGTATGGGTTACAGGCAGTGACGGCGTAGAGCGTAAAATTGCCTCGCGCGGCATTTCTACAAATAAAGGCATTGCTCGTTTCGGCTTTGCGCTTAACGTCACGACCGAGCTGTCTTATTTTGATTACATATATCCGTGCGGCATTAATATACAGATGACTTCCGTATACCGCGAGTGTCGTAAATACATTGATTTAAACGCAGTCGCGCGCCTCCTCGTGTATCATTTTGAAAAAGTTATCGATGATAGAAAAGAGGCGATGCCGCACGACGAGATTGCTTTTCCGCCAGCGGCATCTGCCCGCCTCTGGCGTGGCCTGCCCGCCTCTGGCGGGGATCGCGATGACAAAAAGTAGCGACATTTCTACAAAAGTAAAACCCCGCCAGATAAAACTGACGGGGTAATTTTTTATAAAAAAGATTAATTAACACTTGCCACAAAGTTCTTGCAATTCCGGAATGATGTGTTCGTCAAGCTCACCGAACACTGTGTCTATAAATCGTGTTATGAATCCACCGCCCACCGCGCGATGATCAAAAGTAATGGGAATTGTCGCCCAACCATCTCTGTCAATCTCGCCAAGATCTACTTGCAGAGAAACATCCTTTGTTAGAAGCGAATAACCAGACCGCTGACGAACCTTCGAGCGACGCGCGGGAGGAATCAGCGTCTTTAATCCTCCGATATTATTAAAAATAAAAGTAAATCCTTTTTGCTCCATTAAAGTAAAGGTGCGATCCTGCGACTTTCGCTGAAGAGTAGCAGTCGCGCGAGCAAGATCAACAAGAGAAAGTGTGTTTGCCTGACGCACTGTCAAAATTACGAGCTCATCTCGTGGCGTATTAAACGCGATGCCGAGATTTATATTCATGCTTCGCACAAACACCAACTTACCTTTTTCATCGGTATCTATATATCCATTCAAAAACGCGGCGAACTCGTCTCGCGCAAGCACTCGAACAAGCGCGGCAACAAAAGGAAACGCAAGCTGAAGTTTCACTCCGACCCTTTTTTCAAATTTTTGTCCATACCATTGCCGAAACGAAGTAAGAATGGATACATCGTGATCTTTTTCATCTTGACCAGTTGGTTTTTTCCAACCCTCCTCAAGATTTCGCGCGATGGCTTGTTGCACAGGCGAAAGAGGAATTATTTTTGTTTCCGCGCCATTGCTGACAGCGGGAGTTGTGGAAGGAGCAGGGGTAGTAGGAGTTGGTAAAATTTGCTTATCAAAAACAAGGAATTTTTCAACATCTGCGGGAAGAATTATTCCATCGGGACCTGTTCCCGCTATTCCCGCAGCATCAAGATCAATGCCGCGTTCTCGCGCAAGCGCACGCGCTGCTGGGCTTGCCCTGAGCTCTTTATTGTCGAAGGGGCTTGCCTTGATAGCCACATTTGATGGAACAACCGACATTTTCGATTCTACATTTTGCGTAGCAAGAATAGCAGAAGAAACTTCACGCACTAATTGTTGTGTATCCGTTACATGGCGCTCATACGCCTCAACCTGTTCTTTTCCAATTCTTCCCGTGGAGTCAACGCCAACGATTTTATAAACAGCTGCCGGGTCGATATTGCGCGCGCGCATCATTTGCCAGGCAAGAGGAGTTATTTTATAAGGCATATCAATTGTTTCTTCTGGCTCAATAGACGCGCTATTGGACAAAATTGAACGGCCGATAGACAACACCGGCTCATCTTCAATATAACCAAGAACGGTGCGATAAAACGTTATGCCGCCGCTCTGTTCTTGCAGATCGCTAGTTACCTGAAATTCACCGCCGTCAGTGTAAATAATTTCTACCAAAACGCCTAATATTTTTGCTTTCAGCGTTACTTCTGCTTTTTCCGTTTGAATTACTACAAGATCATCGCCAATTTTTATCGTTTCGCCTTGTTTGCGCAGCCATTGAATAACGGACATTTCCAAAGTTCCGGGATAAGAACCTCCCGTGTCTTCGGTTGATACGCGTATTGGGTGGCGCATTGCAATCCTCCTAAAACTTCATTGCGTCGCGAACGGCTTCAGCTAGCCGACGCGAACGAAGTCGAGTGTCATTTTCACGTTTTTCAAGCTCAAAAGGCAAACGATCCCATTCCAACACCGAGGCGCTAGGAATTGGGATGTCTTTTGCCGCGAGAACAACAATCGGAGCGCGTAACCGTGACCAAACCCCAACATCGCTGTCCAGGTCATCCTTGATATACGCACCCACACCGCCCTTGCGGCTTGCCTCATGCATAATAATCACTCGGCCGGTCTTTTTGGCAGAAACGGCAATAGTTTCAATGTCCAAAGGCACCACCGTACGCAAGTCCACAACTTCACATTCAATGCCTTCCTTGGCAAGCTCTTCTGCTTCGTTAAGTGCCGCTTGCACCGCGCAAGCGCCATATACAACAACAGTTACATCTTTACCCTCACGCTTAACAGCTGCCTTGCCCAACGGAATCATGTATGGCTCGTTAGGCACCAACCGTCGAAATTCACGCTTGCCGTGCGCGTAAATCTGCATATATATGACGACGGGATTAGGATCCTCGTTTGCTGCCCGTAAAAGGCCGGCGAGGTCGTAGGCATCCGCGGGAAATACGACCTTCCATCCCTGATTGTGAAAAAAATCCGCTTCCGTACAATCGCTATGGTAATGGCCGGAACCTCCCTCTCCCACAACGCCGAAATGGTTAAGAAGAACTATGGGATAGAGCCGCTTTTTTTGATAAAAATTAGCCCCAACAACATAGTCCACTATTACTAAAGATTCTTTGCCAAAAGGCGCGTATTCGTACTCTCCCCATGGTTTCAATCCCATTGAAGCGCGGCCAACAAGATTTGCAACAAGCGCTTCTTCGGAAATAGGAGTATTAAAAACTCTGCCGTTGCCAAATTTTTCTTCTAACCCGCGCCATAGGGCAAACACACCGCCTGTGGGATGAGCAATGTCCTCTCCGCAAAATGTAACGCTAGAATCATTGCGCAGACATTCCTCCAATACCATCAAAGCGGCAGTATTGTATGGCACAAGACGACTATTTTCTTGCGCTGGTTTGACTTCTTGCAAAGTATAAACGTGAGGAGCAAAACGCGCAGAGTCTTTCTGGTCTTCCTCGAGTGATACGTTTTGTTCTTCCAAGGCACTTTCGGAACGAGCATTCATCTCGTCTTCAGCCCGATTTTCTATCTCATCAATCTCGCGTTCGCTTAAAATCTGATGCGAAATAAGATAATTCGCAAACCGTTTAAGCGGTTCGCTTGCCCAAGAAGCTTCAAGCTCCATTTTTTCTTCTGAGGTTAACGTTCCGTGCTGGTCTTCGTTATGCGCAGTGCGCCGATAGGTATGAGCGATAATAAGCGAGCTTCCTTCAAGCCGCTGCGCCCTATGAGCTGCAATTTTTATCGCATCCGCAACTTCAAGCGGATCATCGCCATCTACATCAAGTCCACACCAACCGGGATATCCAAGCGCGCGCTGAGCAAAGTGGGAGGGACGCCCTTTATGCGCATTTCCATGTTCTTCGCGGGGGTCAGTATAAAGAGATTTTTGATTAACCTGTATAACTACAATAAGCGGAGCTCCCCGCTGAACGCCCGTCTTGCGAGCAAGATCGTCCAAAAACGGCTCCTGCTCAGACAATTCTTTTTCGGAAAGAGGAGCATTGGACGCCGCAACCCAATTCATCACCTCGTGAACAACACCCTGCTGCGCGGCGCCCTCTCCAAAGCATGATACGACCACAGGCCGTTTTGATGGTTCGCGGCCGTCGTACTCCAACATACGAAGAGCTTCTGCGCGCCCAGCCGATACCCCGATCATTGCCGCCATGTGAGACACATCGAATCCACCGATGCGGTGTTCTGGAAATCCAAAATGCACATTTGCATCACGCCCGCGGTCTGGGCTCGTGGCTTTCAAGTAGTGATTTTTTATAAACTCATAAGAAAGATCCACGCCAAGAATATCACTCATTGCGGGTGTCAATGACCACAACGTTCGATGATCGCCATCTTTCCACGATTTTTCAGCAATACCAAGTTCGTGCAACCCCCACACAATGCCAGCGCCTATAGCTTCCTGACCCATCGCCGTAAGTAATGGGCCGTGAATTTTAGCGCGATTTCTCTTTAATACATTGCAAAGCGCGCGGGCTGAAGCAAGCCAGTAATATAACCTGGATAATTCCTCGCGTTTTTTCGTACTCATCCCCTGCCTCCTTCGGTTGCCGTAGCTTTTCCGCCCGAGGCGGACATGTCCGCCCGAAATGCCTGCCCGCCTCTGGCGTAGACCATCTGTAATTATTGCCCTGGCTGAAACGTAGAAGACCCACTAAATTGTTAAATAACTCGGCAGGCTCCTCAAGCAGGAGTCTACGATGTCACACATATCACTTTATTATATGGCTAGCAATAGAATTAAGTTGTATAATAATACTACGAATATCGGAATGAAACATCTTTAAATAAGTTTGAGTTGTAAAAAATTTCAACGATTTAAAAATGAATACAGAATTTAGAATACAGAATACAGGAAAACGTCGTGTTTAGTCCCTATATTCGGTATTCTGTATTCATTATTCAAAACAAGGATTAGATTCATAAAACCTTACATTGAATGGTCATTACGATTTCTCATCTGACTATTTGTTAATTAACCTATGCTTCGCTCTGTCAATTCCCAAACAATAACCTGGATTGATATACAAGATCCTACTAAAAAAGATGTTGCTTTTTTGCAGCAAAATTTTCATTTTCATCCGCTTATTTTAGATGAGCTTATCCCTCCTAGCTATCGCCCTAAAGTTGAGCATCACGAAGATTACATGTTCCTTGTGCTTCATTATCCCGCATATAATAAATACTTGCGGGAAACCGAGCGGAAAGAATTGGATATTATCATTACTAAAACCCACGTTGTTACAACCCACTTTGGGTCAGCTCTGCCTATCAAGTCTTTGTTCGATAAAACGAATCTTTACGCGGAGAAAAAGAAAGAATATCTTGGTCCCACAACAGGCCATCTACTCTATCATGTGATTTCTGCTATTCTTTCAGCATCAACACGCAAAGCTGATGAACTTGAAAATGAAATAGAGAAAATAGAGAAAGATATTTTTCAAGGACACGAAAGGGCGATGCTCTCTAAAATTTCACGCTCAAAGCGTGACGTAATTGACGTGAGACGTATTTTGGCGCCGCAAGAAAAGATCTTTGTATCTTTGGCAGCAGAAGAGAGAAAGTATTGGGATGGAAATTTAAAGCCATACTTTGAAGATATTATGGGCATGTATAACGGAATATGGAATATTCTTCAGGAACATCGCGAAACTCTTGCTTCTTTGGGTGAAACCAACGAATCATTGCTATCAACAAAAACAAACAATATTATTTCAGCCCTGACTATAATAACCGCCATGTCGCTTCCCGCAATGACTATCACTTCTATATGGGGTATGCGAACAAACTACATGCCACTAATGAATGCGCGAAATGATTTCTGGATTATAATTAGCATCATTGCGATTGCGGAGGTTGTAGCTTATTATATTTTGCATCGGAAAGGTTGGGTTTAACGGTCTTAGGATATGTTTCTCTACGATACTTTGTCTTCCAAGAAAAAACGGTTCATTCCTCGCAATAAAAAAAGCGTGGATTTATTCGTTTGCGGGCCGACGGTATACGATTATTCGCACATTGGCCACGGTCGCACATATATTTTCTTTGACGCGCTGACGAAATATCTGCGTATGCAAAAATTCAATGTTCGCTATGTGCAAAATATTACTGACATTGATGACAAAATTATCGCGCGCGCTCAAAGAGAAAGCACGCCTTGGAATGAACTCGCGCATAAATTTGAGCAAGAATACTACGCCGACATGCAAGCGCTTGGCGTTTCCTCGATTACGAAGTATGCTCGCGCCACGGATTATATGGCGGCAATAATTCATCAAATAGAAACGCTAATTAAAAAAGGATTTGCCTATCAAACCAAAACGGGCGTATATTTTGAAGTTGCAAAGTTCTCTGACTACGGCAAATTATCTGGCCAAAAGCTTGCCATGATTCGCAAGGCCGCGCGCACGGAGATTGACCCAACTAAAAAACAGCCGGAAGATTTCGCGTTATGGAAGATGTCTAAGATAGGTGAACCCTTCGGTGGCACTCAGGGTGAACCTTCATGGAGTTCGCCGTGGGGTGATGGCCGCCCCGGCTGGCATATTGAAGATACCGCGATTACCGAAACTGAATTTGGAGCGCAGTATGATATTCACGGCGGCGCGCGCGACCTCATCTTTCCGCACCATGAATCTGAAATTGCGCAGATGGAAGCTTCTTCGGGCAAGAAACCGCTTGTGCGATATTGGCTTCATACTGGATTTTTGACAATCGGCGCGGAAAAAATGTCTAAATCTCTGGGCAATTTTATTACAATTCGTTCATTGCTTTCGCGTTATAGCGCGCAAGATTTTCGTTTGTTTGTGTTGGGAAAGCATTATCGATCCCCTATTTCCTACGACGAAAAATATATGCGGGAAGCGCGCGGGCAAAGAATGCGCGTAGAAGAATTTATTCGAAGGCTTTCTGATGTACTCGCCTCGAGCAGTGCTCGTTCTGAACTTGTCGAACGGGTCGAGGAGAAAGGAAAAAGTTCTGTAACTACAGCCGCCGCAATAACTCGTTTCCAAAAACAATTTTGGACAAAGCTCGCTGATGATTTTAATACGCCCCAAGCACTTGCCGTCCTCTCTAAATTAATGACATATTTTAACGCTCGGCTTGATAAAAACACTGTTGATAAGGCTGACGCTAAAAAAATTATAGCTTTCTTGCATTCCGTGGATGATGTGCTGGGTATTATTGAATGGAATAAAACACAGACGCAAGAAATACCTGTTGCCATTCAAGATTTAGTCGCAAAGCGTGAGTTCTTACGCGCGGAGAAAAAATGGCAGGAGGCCGATGACGCGCGAAAAGAAATTGACTCGCAGGGGTATGTTATTGAGGATACATCAGAAGGGCCAAAAATTCACGCTAAAGGATAGCGGAGTTAAAATTAAAAAAAATATGCAAAATCAACAAAAACACTTCGGCGTCTTGGAAAAGATTGCCATAAAATTAACAGAAATGGCGGGAACCCCCGTATCCTTAATTGTGCATTCGTTTTTATTTGTGGGAATTTTCGGTTTGCGATACGTCGGGTTTTCCGTAGATAGTATTTTGTTAATTTTAACAACAGCAGTATCACTTGAGGCAATTTACTTGGCTATATTCATTCAAATGACTGTCAATAGAAGCGCGGAACATATTGAAACTGTTACGGAAAACGTGATGGATATTCACGAAGATGTGCAGGAATTAGAGGGCGATGTAGATAAATTGGAAGAAAATGTTGATGAAATAGAAGATGATATTAAGGAAATATCCGAGGATGTAGACGAAATTCAGGCGGAAGAAGAAAAAGAAGAACAAAAAACAACGTTTGCAACAGCCAAAGCATTTTCATTGATTGAAAAACAATTACAGAAAGTTATAGAAGAGTTGGAGATATTAAAGAAGAAAGAGCGCTAATAAAGCTTTGTTATCAAAATAGAAAAAGCGGCTACTAAGATTAGTAGCCGCGCGTTGATGGGTCAATTTTGCCGAATGTAACCGCTCACAGTATTGGTCAATTATTCTTTTGCCATCTCTTTTCTGCCTGCCTTTTTTTCTGACTGCTTGCGTTTTTCCTCTCGTCGCTTGCGTTTTTCACTGCGCGGAACTTTTGTTGGCACGCGCGGCTCTGGCGGATTATTCAGCTCTTCCAGCTTCTCGCGCAATCGTTCAAAGGCGAGTTCCCTATTTTGCGATTGCGATCTGCTCTCGGTTACAGTCACCACAATACCAGACGGACGATGCGTTAAACGCACGCTGGTTTCCACCTTGTTGACGTTTTGCCCGCCGGGACCTGAACCACGACGAAAAAACTCCATGTCGCTATCGCGCTCCATGCCTTCCCTATCTGTCGCGTAATGAACTTGTTCGTCGGCCATAATTATTATCTCCTTTACTAGGGAGTCCCGGCCTCCCTAGTTAGACTAGTTAGACTTAACTTACTTATTCTATTCTTATCATACGAAATGCATAGAAAATTAAAAGTCCCCTAGCACAATTGCAAGGAGACTTTTTCTTTTTAATCAACTGGCGCGACTGGATATTCGCCAGTAAAGCATCCGTCACAAAAATTTGCGCGCGGCTTGCCAATTGCGCGGTACAAGCCCTCTACACTTAGATAGCCGACATAGTCCGCTCCGATTGCCGCGCGAATTTCTTCTAGAGAATGATCGTACGCGATTAAACCTTCGCGCTTCGGGATGTCTATGCCCAAATGACAGGAATATTGTATTTGCGGCGACGCGGAAAGAAAGATAATCATACGTGGATCAAAAGTTCGCAAAATTCGCACAACCGCCTTTGATGCGTTGCTTCTTACAATAGAATCATCTACTATTACGACAATGCAACCACGCAGAAGTTCGGGAATCCCGTTGTGCTTGAGAGCTTGCAGAAGCCATCGCTGGTCTTCAATGGGATCCATGAATGTCCTGTTTACCCGCCCCTTAATAAGCGCGGTCTCAAAAAGATGAGTAAACATCCCACGCGTATATTCAAATTCTTTGGCGTAACCCATGGCAGCCGGCAAACCAGAATCCAGTACTGGAACCACAATATCCACATCTATTCCAGTTAAAGGATGTTCGCGCGCTAGCTCTCGACCCATGGCTTGACGTGTTAGATATATGCGCTTGTTATCCAAAAGTGAGTCGGGGCGAGAAAAATACACACGTTCAAACATGCAGCCGCGCCGTTGCTCTGCCTGGCACCATTGCTCCACGCAAATTCCCTCGCGGGACAGCGTAACGAGAGTACTTGGAGCAAGTTCCTGAATGCTCGAGCACGAAAAAGCATTCAAAGCGCATGTTTCCGATGCGACAAGAGCGTATTCTTCATTTTCCCCCACGCAAAGAGGGCGAATAGCAAAGCGATCGTTTACCGCATAAACTATATTGTCATACAGTAAAACCAACGAAAAAGATCCTTTCAATAATTCCAGCGTTTCAATCAGGGCTTCCTTGAATGTCGGCGCGCTGGATGTTTGAATGAGCACCGCGATAAGCTCGGTGTCAGTGGTTCCCTCCAGCGCGTAACCCCCGCGTCCTTGAATAATTGCCTTCAACTGTTCAAGACCAATAAGATTTCCATTATGCGCTATAGCTGCCTGTTTATGCTGAAAAATAAACAGAATAGGATGAATATTACGCGAAGTGCTCTCCCCTGTTGTTGAGTAGCGCACATGCGCAATGGCGGCATCGCCATGCATATCATCTAGCGGGCTCCGAACATCCGTCAGCTCCATTTTGTTGAGCGGCTTTTTCATGTTACGCTTGTCGGCGTCAAACTGTTCCGCCAACCACCGCGCAAGATAGCTTGCGATGTCGGCATTTGCCATAGCCAAGTTATTAACTACTAGATCCACAATTTTTTCTTCCGGGATGCGTTTACGAAACACCCAGTCAATTGTGCCCATCTCCCGATGAGTTACTAAATCAGCATTATAGGAAACAGTAATGCCAGCGCTTTCTTGACCGCGATGTTGAAGCTGAAATAGGCCGGTGAAGGCAACCTTGGCGATAGTTGTTGCATCTATTTCTTTCATGCGAGAGACGACCCCGAACACTCCGCACATGAGTGACCTCCTTCTGCGGTTTGTTATTTAGGACTGACGCGTTTAGCGCAAATTATGTTGTTATGAGCATGTAAAAGTACGTAATGAATTACTATACCCCGTCATTCAGTATATAGTCAATTGTTCATTGTTCGTTGTTCATTGTAATATACCCATATGCCAAAAGACACTCAGTCAGACAAACTTCCCCCGCAAAGTATTGAAGCAGAGCAGTCGGTTTTGGGCTGTTTAATGATTGATCGCGACGCGATATACAAAGTTTCCGATGCTTTGTTTGCCGATGATTTCTATCGCGGCACGCATCGCGGTATTTATTCTGCCATGGTTGGGTTATATGAGCGGCGAGAACCGATTGATATTGTCAGTCTTTCTCAACGTCTCAAAGAAGAAAATCGGCTAGAGGAAATCGGCGGGCACAGCTATCTTGCCGAACTGATTAATCGCGTGCCCACCGCGACTCACGTTGTGCATTATGCAAATATCGTACGCCAAAAGCGCGTTTTGCGCGATTTAATTACCGCGGCATACGACATAGGCCAGCTTGGCTATCGTGAGGGCGATAATATTGACGAGCTGCTGGATGAAGCGGAAAAAAGAATTTTCCAAATTTCGCAGCACAGTCTTTCACAAACGTTTGTGCCGTTTAAGCAAGA
Organism: Candidatus Spechtbacteria bacterium; assembly: GCA_016188605.1. Classification (NCBI taxonomy): domain Bacteria; phylum Candidatus Spechtiibacteriota; species Candidatus Spechtiibacteriota bacterium. The sequence continues at coordinate 17,228 of JACPHP010000013.1, forward strand.
ATTAGAATCGGCATTTAACCGCATTGACCAGCTTAATAATTATGACGGCACTTTGCGCGGTATGCCAACCGGTTTTCATGATCTTGATAATATACTCGCGGGACTGCAAAAATCTGATCTCATTATTCTTGCTGCGCGCCCCAGCCGAGGAAAAAGTTCCCTCGCGCTTGATATTGCGCGCCAAGCGGCGTTACAGGCCAAGCAACCCGTCGGCTTGTTTAGCTTGGAAATGTCAAAAGACCAGCTAGTTGACCGTATGCTCGCGTCGCAGGGTTCTGTAGATCTTTGGCGTATTCGCACGGGCAAACTTTCTTCACAAGGAGAATACAATGATTTTACAAAATTGCAACATGCTCTGGATACTCTTTCGCAAGCACCAATTTTTATTGACGACGCGGCAAGCGCCAGTATGCTGCAAATTCGTTCTATGTCGCGCAGGTTGCAGGCAGAGCGAGGACTCGGGCTGATTATTGTTGACTATTTGCAACTTATTCAACCACGCAATCCCAGCGACCCGGTAGTGCAACAGGTTACCGAAATTTCGCGTTCCTTGAAAGGACTGGCACGCGAGCTAAACGTGCCCGTGCTAGCGCTGTCGCAGCTGTCGCGCGCTGTAGAACAAAGAGGCGGTTCCCCTCGCCTTTCGGATTTGAGAGATTCTGGATGTCTTGCTGGAGATATGCTTATTACACGCGCAGATACCGGAGAACGAGTTTATATCAAAGAGCTTGTCGGACAAAAAGATATTCCTGTTTTTACTCTCAACCAAGATCATAGGATTATTTCCACAAAAATAGAAAAAGTCTTTTCAAATGGCGTTAAAGAGATCTTTGAACTTAAAACCAAAACCGGACGAACTATTAAGGCTTCGTCTAATCACAAATTCTTTACGCTTCACGGCTGGCAGAGAATTGATGAACTTGAACCAGGCGCTAGAATTGCTTTACCGCGCGCTTTAGAAATAAAAAAATCAAGCGCAGACCTTTCAAGAAACGAACTTACTCTACTTCCTCACCTCATTGGCGATGGATGCATTTTACCGCGCCAACCTATGCACTATACAAGTGCCGATTGGGAGAACATACAGACCGTCGCGCAAGCTGCTGCAAATCTTTTTGGCATTTCGCCCCGCATAGTAAGGCAAAAAAATTGGTGGCATGTATATCTACCATCACCTTATCGTCTTACACGGGGCAAATATCACCCAATTACTTTATGGTACAAAAAGTTAGGGTTGGAGAGAGTGCGTTCCTACAATAAACAGATTCCTGTCGCGCTTTTCAATGCTTCGCCGGAGCAGATTTGTCTATTCCTCCATCATTTATGGGCAACGGATGGAAATATTTCATGGAAAAAAATTGCAGGGAGAAAGCCGACTGCGGCAATTTATTACGCAACTTCCAGCAAACAACTTGCGCAAGATATTCAGCACCTTCTTTTGCGTATTGGGATTTGGAGCTCGTTAAGAAAAGTGTCTCAACATGATTATAGGTCAATGTATCATATTATTATTCAAAGCGCTCCCATACAACTCAAATTCCTTAAAACAGTAGGATGCGCCGGAGAACGCGGAAAAATAATTCCAAAACTTATTTCGGCATTACGCGCGATTTCACCTAATACAAATACCGACACTATCCCTAATGAAATTTGGGATATGCTAGTGGAACCTGAAAAAGAAAAAATTGGCATAAGCTGGCGTGGCGTGGCAAGGGGTATGAACGTCGCCTATAACGGTTCGGCGCTTTTTGCAAGCGGCATGTCGCGGGAACGTTTGACGCGTGTCGCAACCGTCTTGTCCAGTAACGAGTTGCGCCATTTTGCCGAATCTGATATTTATTGGGACGAGATTACTTCTATAACTCCATGTGGAAAAGAAGAGGTTTATGACGCAACTATTCCTGGTACGCATAATTTCGTAGCAAACGATTTTATTGTGCATAACAGCATAGAACAAGATGCCGACGTAGTTTTGTTTATTCATCGTGACGATAAAGACCAAGAGGACGCGGAGCGCAATAACATCGCTGATATTATTGTCGCCAAACACCGCAATGGTCCGACAGGAAAAATTCAGCTTTACTTCGATGATAGAGTGGTTAGTTTTAAGAATCTAACGAGCCAAGCCAGCGCGCCGCAAGAGCCAGTTGCTATGCCCTCGCCAACACCCAAAGAGACTTCGAATGAAGAGATTAGTTTAGAGGATTTTGAGATATAATCAATCTAAAATCTTAAATGGCAAATCTCAAAACTGAATCTTAAAACTCAAATCTTCGCTAGTAGTTTTACGATTTACGTTTTAGTTTTGAGATTTTAGTTTTGAGTTTTAACATTTTTTACAATGTTTCCAAAACCAATCCAACAGCTCATAGAGCAATTAAGCGAACTTCCCGGCGTAGGGCCGCGGCAAGCGGCTCGTTTTGCGTTTTTTCTGATGAAGGACGAACAACGCCTGACATCATTACAGAACTCATTGCGGACACTACAAAACGAGATTGCTTTATGCGCTAACTGTTATCTTCCTCACGAAAGAAATGATCAAAATCTTTGCGCAATCTGCTTGCATCCCAAACGCAACGCCTCAACTATTTGTGTGGTAGAAAAAGAAAGTGATGCAATGCGCGTAGAAAAAGCGGGGGTGTATAATGGCATTTACTATATTCTGGGCGGAATGTTAACCCCGATGCGACAGGATAATAACATCAAAGAGCGCGTATCTGGCCTACGCAAAAAATTTGAACAACGTGGAGTAGGCGGCAAGGAGCTCATACTCGCGCTCAATCCTACTCGCGAGGGCATGTTTACATCTCTGTATATTGAAGAGGTATTAAAAAAATTGCCCGACTACGGCAATCTTCGCGTTACGCGGCTTGCTCGCGGCCTTGCGACTGGATCAGAGCTGGAATATGTGGACGAAGAAACATTGCGCAATGCGCTAGAGGGAAGGAAGTAAGCAAAAAAGGAGGGTCAGACCCTCCTTTTTTGCTTTGCCCTGTATTCTGTAGGGTTGCTCAGTTATCTAAATAAAATAACTGAGTGCTCGTAATTGCAACCAAGAGGACTGCGTTAAGCATAACTTGCCCTCTTGGACAATTACGGCATCTGTCTTCTATTTTTTCACGGTCTTCGCGCGAGTTCTGGTCTGCAGTTTGGCTGTGACAACTTTTTCTGACTTAACTACCGTCTTCGGAACAGCACCCTCTTCAATAGCCACAACTTCTACTTCCGTGAAAGGTTGGCGATGTCCCTTCAATTTCCTAGTGCGCTTTTTGCTTGTGTATTTAAATACAATAACTTTGTCTGCCTTGCCTTGCTCCGTTACCTTGCCACGGACAAACACACCTGGCACAAACGGCTGACCAACAACAACGCCTTTCGGTGAATCGTAAACAAGCACGGAATCAAAAATGACTTCCGCGTCTTTTTGAAATTCAAGCTTCTCCACCCGGACCCTTTTTCCAGGTTCTACTATATATTGCTTTCCTCCTGTTTTAATTACTGCAAACATAGTATTCTTTGTACCAAATAATAAACAATGCGTCAACATCGAGAATGCGGAATACAGTATTTATTACTCCGCGTCTTGTACGGTGTATTCGGTATTCTGTATGCTATTTTTAATCTCCGAATGTGTAAAATTTAATAAAATGGGCATAATACATACTGTAACAAGTACCGCGCCAGCGCTTACGAATCCCAGGCCATATAGACTACTTATAATACCTAACAGAGCAAAGACTGCGGTGCCACCAACATAAAGCAATACAATTTTCTTCGCGCCCCAGCCCATATCAACAAGCCGGTAATGCAGGTGGCGGCGGTCGCCTCCTTGCCACGGAAGACGTGCAGCTAAAATTCGCTGTGCGATAACGGAAAACCAGTCTCCCAGCGGCAAGGCAAAGGCGCATAGAAAAAGTGGAGTTAATTCCCACCTTATTGCCGGAGCGAGCGCGATTAACAATCCCATGCCCATGCTTCCCGCAGTACCCATGTATAAACGCGCCGGAGAATAGTTTAAAAATAAAAAACCGGCAAGCGATGATGCAAAAACAAACGAGTACAGCGCGTACAAGCCGTTACCAGCGAGCCAAAAAAATAATCCTAGAATCAACAAGCCAGTTATGCCCACGCTCGCAGCGAGCCCGTCAACGCCATCAACCCAATTAAAAGCATTCATTGAGTTAATCATAGCTATCGCAATAATTGCCATCCCGCCAATGCTTAAAAATGAAATGGTGTCGTGTCGCAGCTGAACGAAACTCAAAGCAATTGAGGCTGCTACAAAAATTTGCATAGCAAGCTGCGGAAAAGGAGAAAACCCCACGATATCATCAAGCAAGCCGAACAGCGCCAGGGAAAGAATTGCGAGCAAGATTATAATTGATTGCCCAGTATCTGCACCCATAACTAACGGCGCAATGATAAGCATCGGGGCAACAAAGGCGATTCCGCCCCACATTGCGATCTTGCTTCCATCTGTCAGTGTATAAATACCCATTTTAAGAGCATAATGCCCAACTATTTTAGCAACAAAAAAACTCACGGCACCAGCTGCGATCGCTAAAGCTGTTAGAAGTAGAAAAAAATCATCATTCATGTTTTGAGTATTCTGCGTTTTTCTGCGTAAAGTCTGCGTCTGTCCGCGAGTGCCGTTTTACCAACGGCACTAATATCCATTTACCGCGCGCAGCGATAGAACGCCAAAAAGAAAAATAATTTCGCAAATAATTCCACTAGACAAAAATGTTAACGATAGTGTTCTTTCGCGATGAAAAAATACGAAAGACAAAATAATGTTTATCGTAAATAATAGCAGCGCGAGCAGGGGTAAATATGAAAATGATGATGGATCTCCAACTTCTTCAATACCGCTAAGAATCGTATATCTAGTTACGAGTGGCGCATCGCTTTGTACGCGCGCAAGCAACGAGGTAATTGCATTCAGACCCAAAGCAATACCTAGAGCGGCGAAAACAAATTTATGGGAAATAAATATTCGTATTTGCGTAATCATTCTTCTATTACTTGCGCCTCTTCCAGTATGCTTGCCGGGGAACCATTTGCTTCCGGCAAAGTGTCGGCGCTTCTAATTTTATCTACTACGGATGTGAGTTTCTTTGCGCGTGTTACAGAAACTGTCTGATACTGATTTTGGACAGACTGGATGCGCGCGCCGAGCGTATCTACTTCTTTGTTGTATTTTTCGTACTCATCCTCAAATTGGCGGAATAAATTAGTGATTTGGCGGATATTTGTTTGGTATGTAAAATTGCGATATGCCTGAAAAATCATGCGTAAAATTGCCGTGAAGCTAAACGGGCCCGCGAGAATAACTTTTTTAGCCATTGCTTCATTCCATACGTCATATAGCTGATCGTAAATAAAGCTAAACACCATCTCATTTGGCACGAACAAAATTACAAAATCAACCGTGTTTTCTTCTGGATTAATGTAATCGCGCGTTGTTACCTCTTTAATTTTTTGTTTTACGTCGCTAGTAAATTGCTTGAGATAGTGCTGTTTGTCCACCTCTTTTTCCGATTCCTGAAATCGCAACAGCGCGTCCAGTGGAAACTTTACGTCAACGTTTACTTTTGTTTTGTCGGGAAGCAAAATAGTAAAATCTGGCCGCGTGGTAGTGTTCTCCTGCGCTTGCTCTACTAAATAAGTCTGTCCTTTCACAAAGCCAACAGCGCGGAGAAGATTTTCTGCCACTTCCTGGCCGTAATGTCCGCGCATTTGGTTATTAGAAAGGATAGAACGCAAGTTGTCCGTCGATTCTCTCAAACTACCCACCAAACTTTTATGCTCCTCTAAAACAGTGGATAACTTGCTAAATGCCATTACCTGCTTTTCATTTGTTCCCTGGTTTTGTTGTTGCGCCCGTACCAGTTCGCTATGGATTTTATCAATCGCCTCTTTTACGGAGTCTTTTTTATTTTCAATAAATTGCTCTTCTTTCTTCATTTTTTCCTCAAGCACATTAAAGGCATTTTGCAACTGTTCCATCATGCGTTCACGCTCAAAAGACATATTCCTTGAAGCTTCATTTGCCATCATGCGAACAAGCGGGCCGCGCAACGCGAAAAACAAGGCAATAGATATACCCACAGCAACGACCAGAATTATTATGAGTTCAGTAAACATGGCTGTTAAAATTTATTTATCGCAAATCTCAAATGGCAAAACTCAAATCGACATCGCAAATCTAAAATCTTCACAGTAGTTTTAAGATTTGAGTTGTAGTTTTGCGATTTAAGATTTGAAATTTGAGTTTCTTGTCGCAAAAACCCAGAACTTATACCCCACAAAGTTCCATAGCAAAGAAAGAATGGTCGCTGCGAGAAACCCAACATTGTCCCAGCGAGTTTGAGAAAGCCCGCCCATTGCAGGAATGTAATTTACAAAAAGAGTCGCGATGCCAACGTTAATTGCAAATCCTAATACGCTTACAACAACAAACTGCCCGAACTCTGTCGCGCCCCCACCGGCAGTTTTATGGAATGTCCAATATTTATTCCAAAAATAACTGTTTATTACCGCAACTATAAAGCCGACTGCCTTAAAGCCCGACACTTCCCATCCCACTACGATGCTAGTGAAAAAGATTAAGCTGTTAGTCACGCCAAAATCAACAGCTGTGTTTAATACCCCAACAAGCGCGAATTTAGCTCCCTGATACGCGATTGAAATATATTTATTCAGCCAAAACGCGACATATAGTCCGATAACCGAAAGAATTGGAAATACAAATGGCAGAGTGTTTGCAAATGGCAAATTAACCGCGATATTCTGCGCGATAAAATGAAATAAAACGGCGACAGCTTCACCGATGATTAAAGAGCCAACAATATCGCCCCAGCCGAAACGCTCCTGCATAACTTGAGTGTTGTTTTCCATGATTATACGAAAAAAATTAGTTAATAATTCTTATATGAGTTCTGAATAACGAATCATGAATCGTGCATGCGACTACGCTGTTAACTAGCATTCATAATTCGTGATTCACTATTCACGATTCAAAGTTCTGTAGTAATTATACTTCAAAACAAAAAGGGTTGCCATGTTAGCAGCCCTTTAGCTCTATGATTACAATTAGGTTGTACTGGTTACGCTGCGCGTTGTAGCGCTCGCACTCGCTCCTGCGCTTCTGCGCGCATTTGGCGGAATTTTGTCATCCATTCTGAAATCAGGGGAGAAAATTCGTAATGGGTGTATTGACTCCATGTCTCCTCGGCACGCCGAGCCTGACGCTGGAAATCCATATCCTCGCTGTAGACGATCCGACCTTTCCGTACCAGAGGTACGTAAAGCGGGATTCCGTCGATGTTCTCGCTTTCGTCAGCAACGACCATGCAGTCACCGCGACCATAAACTCGAATGATGCCCGGGACTGATTCTTTTCCAGGACTGTTCGAGAATTTGGTGTTTGGGTGTCCATTGGTCGACGACCGTTTGAACGCCGCAGACACCGTGTCGCGATGGAACGCCCTGTAATAATATCCGCCAGCACCAGGGAATAGCATCGTGGGCTCCACCCCGGTATGTTCCAGGAAGTATGCAAACACTTCGCGCACCTTGTCCGGTGTTACTTCATCCTCGAAGACGATGGTTCGACCCTCAATTCCCTCGGCCTTCATGCGCAGATAGATCTGCACGCATTGCGCTGCAATGTCGCCAGAGTCCACTCGAATTCCGAGAGCTCTTACCTCGATGTGGTTCTTGAAAACTCGGATGGCATTTTCCAGGCCAACTGTTTCTGCGTCGACTAGATCGCAGAGCAGCGACCCATTGCCATGTGCGGTGACGAACAACTCCATAGCCTCGCGCTCCGCTTGATCAAGACCCTTTAGGAAATCCTGCAAGGCACACATGAATTCATGCCCTATCGTTCCAATCGTCTTGAACAGCCAAGGAAACATGAATTCAGCGATATCCGCGGATGTAAGAATTCGGCTTCCGCCATTTCCAATATAGATAGCGAGAAGCTTGGCCATGGTCATCGGCTCATTGGGGTCGGCACGGTATCCAAATTCAGCGCTTCTGTCACCTGCCGCCTCGTGCATCAAACGGCCCTTGGTCGCATGAATCACTGGACCATAATACCGGCACATCTGAGGCTCCAGGAAAGACACAATGCCACCAACGCCCGTGAACACAAGAGCTGGCACGCCGGCAAGAAAAGTCTGCCCGCCGGGAAAGCCATCGATGTCGATCGGCAGGTAGATGTTCTGGCCTGACTGCGTGCGAAGAAGGTCATCAAAGATTTCTACTGGAAATAATGGCACCGCCGACTTGGTCGTGTACCAGTCGATGGCAAGCTCAATATCCCTGCGCTTTAACGGCTTCAGGAACCATTGCCGCAGCATCCACTCATGCCCTGCCATAATCAGGCGGTTGTTAGCACCTGTTTCAGGTAGGCCTTTGCGTAACGTAAGATGATATGCCGCAGGAGATCGAGAAAGATCGTAGTTGGCGCTCCACATGGTTCTCTTGTATGTGTCAGACGAAATAAATCCGCCCAATAAGAACCAACGCTGGAGAAATTCGCCAATCATTGCCTTGCGCTTAGCCCCTAACTCGCGCGATAGCGCCTCTGAATAAGAAGTTCTCATTGTCGCCCTCCTTCTTTGGCTCGCCGACTAGTCCGCCATAACTTTAGTGACGGCGGAAGCTTAAGCGTAGGCGGCTTTCCTTCCCACGCTTCTATGAAAAGAGCCCCGCACACGCAGGGCCCCGTTGTGAACAGATTGCGCCTATTCTACTTAACTTCTTGACTGTTGTCAATAAAAGTTCTCATTAACTTAACGCCAGCTTGCGCCATTTCCTCAAGAGCGCGGTCGCCATCACCCTCATGAATATCAACCGCGCGACATGCGTCCACGAGCAAAACGGTCGTAAATCCATTGCGAACCGCGTCTAGCGCGGTTGCTTTCACGCAGTAATCCGTTGCAAGACCTCCGATCCAGACTGTTTCTACGCCCTCGGTCTTCAATATCTCGGCGAGAGACAGGCCGTCATCACCCTGTTCCTCGTGCCCTTGGAACGCGGAATACGCGTCTTCGTCTTTTAATGTTCCCTTGGAGAGAACATGAGCGGTAGCAGGGAGATGAAGATCTGGATGAAATGCCGCGCCTTCGGTATCCTGAACGCAGTGCGTGGGCCATACTCCGCCAAAGTCAGCAAAATGACTTGTTTCGGCCGGATGCCAGTCACGCGAGGCGAATACGAGCACGTCCAACTGCTGCGCGAGTTCAAGCACAGCATTCAGCGCACTAATAACTTCATTGCCATTGGGAACGGGCAAAGACCCACCGGGACAAAAATCATTCTGAACGTCAACTACAATGATGGCTCCTCTGTAGCGTTTAGTCGCGTTTACCATAGCGCGCCTCCTCTGTGTTGCTATACAGTTCGTTCTGATTGATATAGTAGGCGATTTGTTCGCCTACAAGGCTAGCGACATCTTCATGCCTATGTATCAACTCGCGCGCGAGGGTGCTTGACTGGCATCTCACCTCGCTATCATGAAGACGAATAAATCTTTCTGGAACGTCGCTCTCACAAATTGGATAACCCGACCTATCAATCACGATGAACCTGATCATATTTTTGAGTTCGTCCCAGTTATGCCATTGCAGATATTCTCCGCGAGCGACAATATCCGAGCCGATTACCCAGAAAAATTCATAGTCTGGGTGACGCTCGCGTAAAGCCGCGACAGTGTCAGCAGTGTAGCTAACAACAGTACGCTCGCCTTCAATCTCGCATACGATAATCCCTGGCTCTTCCAAAAATTTTGTCATGGCAACACGATGGCGCCACGGCGCGAAGTCCGGCTTATTGAACGCGTGCGCAAATACAGGAATCAGCCATACTTCATCAACGAGCCCAGATTTCAGCACCGCCCGCGCCGCGGCCAAATGGCCAAGGTGCGGCGGGTTCGCGCTAAGGCCAAGGCAGCCGATACGCTTTTTGTTAGTGCTGTTCGTCATTCTAAGAGACCTGCTTTTTGATGCAGCGCGTCAATGAATTGATGGCTGCCAAAGCTGATAAAGTTAGTGCGTGTCTGTGACGCGCGCACAACTATCGTCTGGCCAACGTTAATATTGATAGCCGGGCTGCCATCAACCTTTAGAAAAGCGGCTTGATTTTGTCGTTCTGCCCGCGTTGCCACAAGGGTAATACGGATTATAGAATTAGGCGAAATGACTATTGGCTTAGCATTCAGTGCGATAGGCGCAACGGGCGTTACTAGCAAGCAATCCATGCTATACATAACAATTGGCCCGCCTGCCGACATGTTATAAGCAGTTGAACCAATAGGCGTTGCGATAACAACCCCATCGGCTACAAGTCGATTAAAGACAGTCTTTTCATCAACTTCTAGCTTAACAACTACCATGCCGTCCGGATGGCGCAGATACACGTCGTTAGCTGCGTGTTGAACACTGGAACTACCGTCGATAAGCACGTCCAGCATTAACCGTTTTTCCACGGCGAAGCTTCCCGCAATGACGCGAGAAAGCACCTCGCGCCAATCATCAGGCCCGGCGATAGTCAAAAATCCCTTATCGCCAGCATTGATGCCTAAAATCGGTATTTTTGTCGAAGCTAATGCGGATGCCGTGTGTATTAAATACCCATCGCCGCTCAAGACGACAACGAGGTCGTAGTGAGGAGATGGCTTAAATTTTTCGGTGAAGATTTCCGCCGTTACATTTTTTTGTTGTGCGAGCCACGCCGCAACCTCACGGGCCATTGTTTGCGCCTCCGGTTTTTTCGGATGAGCGATAATGCCGATGCGCCAGTTTTTAGCAGTCATTGCCATGCCTCCTTTGTAGCTTTGCATCGTTTTTATTTAGCCCACAATATCTCAAAGCTTGCTTTGAGATTAGCATAAACAGAAGCTAAAATATCCTGAGCGAGCTTGCGTTTACGCTGAGCCCGTCAAAGCGAGTCGAAGGATTACCTTCGGATACTCCGCTGCTTGCGGCGAGGTAATTAATTTGTAAATGTTCCGCTCGCAAAATATATCACAAAGACACTTTTTGCACATTCTTTGTGTATATTTAACACTATATATCCGTGCGTAAAATTTAGCAAGCCCCAAGAGGTTGATAGCGAGATATCCTAATAGCAATATATTTTTGATAAGATTGGCACTATATTATTGGTACTGATCATGTAGACAAACCTCTAACAGGGCAAGAGCTATTACAAACAACGGCACAATCATTGATTTGACACAAACGCCTCTATGGGTAACAATATCATTAGAGGCGTTTGTGCCTCAATTCAAAAACAACTAGCGCGGAACTGCCATCTCTTTTGATAGGTCGGAAATCTACATAGCGAACGGGTATCCTTGGCCGGTTATCGGTGAAGGCTAGCGGTTCGATATGTAGGAGATTGGCGTCTGCGCGTAATTCTTACGCGGTGGAAATCTCTTTTGCGGCTGAGACCATAGGGCATCTCGGCGGACTCCCCATCACCAATAGTTTGTTAATGTCCTGGATAACCATGGCTATTCTTTTTGTTGTTGGGCTTATGGTCGGATATCGTCCAACCCTTATTCCTGGACGCTTGCAGAATGCCTTTGAAATGATAATAGATACTATGCTGAACTTTTTTGCAGAGATCATGGGATCCCGTAAAGAAGCGGAAAAGGTCTTTCCGATTGTTTTTACGTTTTTTATTTTCATTCTTCTATCTAATTGGCTTGGTATTCTGCCTGGCATTGGCGCGATTGGATTTGAAGAAACAGCAGAAGGCGCGGAACATGGTACAAAGTTCATTCCCCTCTTGCGTTCTTCATATAGCGACCTTAATATGACCTTGGCGCTTGCGATTTGCTCGCTTGTGATAACTCATATTATAGGCATCAGCGCCATTGGTATCGGAAAGCATATCGGTAAATTTATTTCTTTCAAGAGCCCCATGGCTTTTTTCGTGGGAATATTGGAAACCATAGCGGAGGTCGCGAAGATCCTTTCATTCTCGTTTCGATTGTTTGGTAATGTGTTCGCGGGTGAGGTTTTGCTTACTGTGATGCTGTTCTTAATGCCCTATATAGCGCCCGCACCATTTTTGGGAATGGAACTGTTTGTAGGATTTATTCAAGCGCTAGTATTCTCTATGTTAACTTTGGTATTCATTAAAGTCGCTATGATGCAAACAGAGCATTAGTTTAAATTAAAAATTAAAAGTCAAAAATTTAAAATTATAGTATATACGTCGCGCGGAGCGCGCGACACCATAATTTTTCACTTTTCATTTTTAACTTTTAATTATCAGGATAATTTATTAATTAATTTCATGGCTTTCAATCATAATAAATAAATTGATAGCCAAAAAAGTTTATGGAACAAGATACATTTAAAAATCTTGCGAGCGCGCTAGCTATTGGCCTTGGAGCCCTTGGCCCTGGTCTTGGCGTTGGCATTCTTGCGGCAAAAGCAATGGAGGCAATCGGCCGAAATCCGGAAGCCGCTCCTAAAGTGCAAACTGCCATGATTTTGGCAATCGCGTTTGCGGAAGCTATCGCGATATACGCATTGGTTGTTGCTTTGATTATCAAGTTTGTTTAGTCGCTGCTAACCGCAAACCGACGACCGCATACTGCCACTCGGCGACGGTTGACGGTTGGCGGTAGTCGGTCGACAGCATTAGCTATGTCCGAACTTCTCACAAGTCTTCACATCGATTGGCACATTCTGCTCGCGCAGATAGTGAATTTTTTGATTCTTCTTTTTTTGCTCGCCAAGTTTGCTTATAAACCAATAATTAAGCTTTTAAACGAACGTCGAAAGATGGTTGAAGATTCCGTTGAGCGCGCGCAGGCAATTGAACAAAAATTCCAAGAATTTAAGGAATATCGCGCTAAACAGCTTCAAGAAGTACGCAAAGAAGCCCAGCAGATACTAGTACAAGCGCATGAGTCAGCGGAAAAAGAAAAAGAAGATATTCTTGCCAAAACACGTAAACAGCTGGATGTACTTTTTACGCGAGCAGAAAAGCAAATTGAACAGCAAAAGGTTGAAATGGTGGCGAACGCGGAAAAAGAAATCGTAACCCTGCTTATTCCTTCGCTGACGCGAGTATTGAAAGATTCGGTAGACGAGCAGACGCAAAAGACTATTTTGGATCAAGCCGCAAGGCGCATTAAAACGATGTACTCGTAACAAAATCTCAAAATGCAAATCTCAAATCGCAAAACTACAACTCAAATCGCAAAACTACGAACTGTGGCGATTTTAGATTTGCGATTTCGATTTGAGATTTAACATTTTAGATTTGAGATTAAAATATGCAATATTCTCCTCGTTTTTACGCCAAAGCATTAGTTGCTTCGCTAAAAGAAGTATCGCCAAAAGAGCAGGGCGCGATTATTAAGCGTTTTGCAAAAATGCTGGAACAACAAAAAGCGCTTGGGCTAGCCAAGCAGATTTACGCGGCAGTAGAAACAGAGCTTGCAGAAGAGAAAAAAAAGAATACCGCAAGAATTGTCACCGTCACTTCTCTATCCGAATCAGAAAAAAAGAAAATGAAAGAGCAATTTCCCGCGAAAGAATACGAATTTACTACAAATTCCGAATTGATTGGCGGGTTGGTGGTGCAGCATGGGACGAGGCTATATCAGGCAACTTTGCGGAAAATACTGGAGGGCTTAACCTCAAGTATTTAAAAATATAATTATAATACTAAATGTCAAAATCCAAATTACAAATGTCAAATCAATGTCAAAGTTCAAAAATCAAAAATTTTGACATTAAGTCATTTGGATTTCATTTGTAATTTGAAATTTGGACTTTGAAATTTATTCGCTACTATGGATTCCTTAATCCAAAAACTGCAAAAAGAATTAGAGGGATACAAATCTCCGACCATGGCTTCGGAGTCTGTTGGTCGTGTAGAAAAAATGTACGATGGAATTGCGATTTGCTCCGGCATTGACGAAGCGCTTGCTTCTGAAATGATCGAGATTTACCCGCGCACAGCCGGAAAAAATTCAGAAGACGTAAAAGGCGCGCCGCTTTTTGGCCTCGCGCTTAATATTGAAGAAAGCCAGATCGGAGTCGTGGTGCTTGGTGATTACGCGCAAATCCAAGAGGGCGATGTTGTAAAAACTACAAAACGCGTACTGGAAGTGCCTGTCGGCGAGGAGTTACTTGGCAATGTTGTAAATGCTCTGGGACAATCGCTTGAAAATAAAGCTTTAAATACTAAAACCCGCTACCCTGTTGAGCGTGTGGCGTCTGGCGTTATTAGCCGCGAGGCAGTTAACGAGCCAATACAAACAGGTATTAAAGCGATTGATTCCATGATTCCTATCGGCCGCGGCCAGCGTGAGCTTATCATCGGTGACCGTCAAATTGGGAAAACCGCTCTCATCATAGACACCATCTTAAGCCAGCTCAATGAACCAGAAGACAAGCGTCCGTATTGTATTTATGTTGCTATCGGCCAAAAGGCATCCAAAGTTGCAAGGGTCGTGCAGACTCTGCGCGAGCGTGGAGCTATGGAATACACTATAGTAGTAGCTTCATTCTCGTCTGATCCCGCGGCTCTTTGGTATATCGCGCCTTACGCCGGATGCGCAATCGGCGAATATTTTATGGACAAAGGCAAGGATGCGATTGTTTTTTACGACGATCTCACCAAGCACGCGTGGGCTTATCGCCAAATGTCACTTTTACTTCGCCGCCCGCCAGGTCGCGAGGCATATCCTGGCGATGTTTTCTATTTGCATTCTCGCCTACTTGAGCGTTCCGCAAAGCTTAACAAAGAACTTGGCGGCGGTTCGCTCACCGGTATTCCCGTAATTGAAACCCAATCGGGTGATGTGTCCGGCTACATTCCAACTAATGTTATTTCCATTACCGACGGCCAGATTTATCTTGAGCCAAACCTTTTCTACAAAGGCATCCGCCCCGCGCTTAATGTCGGTCTTTCCGTGTCGCGCGTGGGTGCGGCGGCGCAAACAAAAGCAATGAAGAAAGTTGCGGGCAAACTTCGCCTGGAGCTTGCGCAGTATCGCGAACTTGCCGCTTTCGCGCAGTTTGGCTCTGATCTTGATGAGGCAACACAGAAACGATTGCGCCGCGGTGAAAGATTGAGTGAGCTGCTAAAGCAAGGCCAGTACGTCCCAATGGCTTGGTATAAGCAGACGCTTTCTATTTATGCCGGAGTAAATGGCTTACTAGACCAGGTGCCCGTGAGCGATGTTCAACGCTGGGAGAGCGAGTTTCATACATATTGCGATGCATACGCGGCTGATATGCTTGAAAAGATGAAAGAAAAGAGAGAGATTACGCCCGAGATTGATGAGCTGATTAAGGCGGCAATTATGGAGTTTAATGGACAGTTTGTGACTGGAAAACAATAGCTTACTAAATGTCAAAATCCAAATTACAAATGTCAAATCAATGTCAAAGTTCAAAATTCAAAAATTTTGATATTAAGTCATTTGGATTTCATTTGTAATTTGACATTTGGACTTTGAAATTTTATTAGCTTTATGCCTATCTCCACTCGTGAAGTAAAAAATCGCCAGCGTTCCATTTTTAATATTCGCCAGGTTACAAAAGCCATGGAGATGGTTTCAGCATCCAAAATGCGTAAAGCCCAAATGATTGCCTTACGCACTCGTCCGTATGCTTACAAGGCGCTGGAAATGCTCTCGCATTTAACCGCCGAAGAGATTGACCAAGAGATTGGAAACACTGGAAATATATTTATCGCGCCAAAGAATGCTTCTCCCGCAGAGCTTCTTCGCAATCCCAAGGGCAAGGTGCTTATAGTTGCCATAACGTCAGACAAAGGACTTATCGGCGGCCTTAATGCCAACGTAATGAAAGAAACTTTGGCAATCGTTCGCCAGTATCAAAAACAAGATACGCTAGTGGAGCTAATTCTTGTTGGTGAAAAAAGCAAAGCATCGTTTCAGCGGCTGGGCGTGCCAATAGAAAAAGTTTTTACTGGCGCGGGAGACTACGCTACTACCGAGCAGACTATGCCTATCGCAGAACTTATTCGTAATAGATACGAGGCAGGCTGGGTTTCTCGCGTCGTAGTTGTGTATTCCGAATTTATTTCTACTTTGAAGCAGCGCGTCACGCATCGTTTGTATCTTCCAGTAACGGCAAAAATTTTAAACGACGTGATTAATGACATTATTCCTCAAACCGGAAAGTTTTCCGAACTGCGAAACGAGGAGTATGCGACAGAAAAAACAATGCCAGATTTTACATACGAACCAAATAAACAAGAGCTTATTTCCACGCTAGTCCCCTTCTTTCTTGATTTGTACTTGTATCATATTATTTTAGAATCTAATGCTTCAGAGCATTCAGCGCGCATGGTGGCAATGAAGAGCGCGTCGGATAACGCCAAAAACCTCCTTGATACACTGACACTTACATATAATAAAGCGCGCCAAGCTGCTATTACGCGGGAAATTAGCGAAATTACGGCAGGCGTGGAGGCGATGAAATGATATTGACTGTCAACCGCATACCGACTACCGCATACTGCTTACCGCTTGCCGATACGACGGTAGTCTGTCGACGGTTAGCGGTAGTCGGTATGCGGTAAGCAGAAATAAAAATTAATATACATAATATGAAGGGAGTTATCACACAAATCATCGGTCCGGTCGTTGACGTAGAGTTCAGTGATGGAGCTAGTCCTGAGCTTGTCGAAGGGCTTCCAGAAATTTATGAGGCACTGCGTATTGAGCGCGAGGGAGCAGATCCTTTAATTCTTGAAGTGGCGCAGCATCTTGGTTCATCGCATGTGCGCGCGGTCGCCATGGGCGGCACAGACGGTTTGCGCCGAGGGCTAGCAGTAGAATCAACGGGCGCGCCTATTTCTGTCCCCGTGGGAGAAAAAACATTAGGCAGAATTTTTAATGTCCTTGGCGAAACAATAGACAACGAAGGGCCTGTTACAACGGAAAAGAAAATGTCCATTCATCGCGCGGCGCCAACCTTTGCGGAACAAGCAACTGAAACAGAAATTCTTGAAACCGGCATTAAAGTTATTGACCTCATCGCGCCTATTACCAAGGGTGGTAAGGTGGGACTATTTGGCGGAGCGGGCGTAGGAAAAACTGTTCTGATTCAGGAGCTTATCCGCAACATCGCGCAGGAGCACGGCGGCTATTCAGTATTTGCGGGTGTAGGAGAGCGTACTCGTGAAGGTAACGACCTTTATCACGAAATGAAAGATTCTGGGGTGTTAAAGAAAACCACCATGGTATTCGGCCAGATGAATGAAGTTCCTGGCGTGCGCCAGCGCGTGGCGCTCACCGGCCTCACCATGGCTGAATATTTCCGAGATGATGAAGGTAAAGACGTTCTGTTCTTTATTGATAACATCTTCCGCTTCACGCAGGCCGGATCAGAGGTTTCGGCACTACTTGGCCGTATGCCATCGGCAGTAGGATACCAGCCGACACTCGCCACAGAAATGGGCGAGCTTCAAGAGCGTATCACCTCAACCAAGAAAGGGTCTATTACATCAGTGCAGGCAATTTACGTTCCTGCCGACGATCTCACTGACCCGGCGCCTGCCACAACATTCTCCCACCTTGATTCCACCATCGTTTTGAGCCGCGCTCTCACCGAGCTTGGCATTTATCCTGCCGTTGATCCGCTGGATTCTTCATCAACAGTGCTTGACCCAATGATTGTCGGCCAGGAGCATTACGACACAGCGCGCGCCGTGCAGAGTATTCTTCAGCGCTACAAGGATTTGCAAGATATTATCGCCATTTTGGGCATGGAAGAACTTTCTGATGAAGATAAAGTTGTGGTACGCCGTGCAAGAAAAATTCAGAAATTCCTTTCCCAGCCATTCTTTGTCGCGGAAGGATTCACCGGCACGTCAGGAAAATACGTTACCCGCGAGGAAACAGTGAAAGGCTTTAAGGCAATTATTGATGGCACATACGACGATGTTCCAGAAGAGAATTTTTATATGAAGGGAGGGATAAATGAAGTATCGGCTTAACTATCTCAAAACGCAAATCTTAAATCGCAAAACTAAAACTCAAATCTGAAAACTACGGCGAAGATTTTAGATTTGCGATTCAGATTTGAGATTTGCCATTTGAGATTTTAGCTTTATTTATGCATCTAACCATTCTCAACCTAAACGAAACCCTCTACGATGGCGAAGCAAGCGGCATCACTGCCCCTGGTACTGTTGGTGAGTTTACCGTACTTCCCCATCATATAGACCTTTTAACGTCTCTTAAAAAAGGCGTAATTACCGTGCATACAAAAGGCGTGGAAAAAACCTATATTGAAGCCCCGCGCGGCGGGATTTTTGAGCTGGCGGGTGAGAAGGCGACTATACTGTTGTAATCTCAAAATGTAAATCTTAAATCGCAAAACTAAAACTCAAATCTGAAAACTACGGCGAAGATTTTATATTTGCGATTCAGATTTGAGTTTTGCCATTTGAGATTTTAGATAAAATAGTAATTTAACTAATTCTATGGAAAAACAAGAAACCAAAATAATCCCCGTATCTCATGAATTATTGAGCAGCCACTCCTGCCCCGCCACAGTCGTAATGTGCATGGATTTTCGCTTTGTTAAGGCAACGCAGGAATTTGTGCAAAAAAACCTTGCAACTCCAAATTTTGATTTGTTGATTGCACCCGGTTGCATAAAGGGCTTGCTTCAAGAAGGCACGCTAAAAAATTATTTGTTGGAAAATATAGCGCTATCAATCAAGCTGCATCTTACGCATGAGTTAGTCCTAGTCTGCCACTCCACTTGCGGCGCATACGGCATCCCGGATAGGGCGCAAGAACACGAACAGCAAGAAAAAGATCTCGCCGAGGCCGCAAAAATCCTAACAGAATCATTCCCATCGCTTTCTATTCATGCTTGTATTGCAAACGGTGATGCGGAGAAAGAAGAAATAGTATACGAAAATATATAACAACTTAAACAAAAAATCCCGCTTAGGCGGGATTTTTTGTTTCTATTTTTACTTCTTTATTCAACAACGGCAGAATCACCGGCCTCGCCGCTTCCAGCGCATATCTGCGGTGAGTGATTTTTGCTTCTTCTTCCAGCGGAAGCTCGCCTAATGTTTTGCCCAGCTCCGGCATGTAGAAAATTGTGCGAAAGGGATAGCCGGAAATGCGCATCGGGACTGGCTCTGTGGTGATGTAACCGTTAAGCCGGCCTTCAAAAGTTGGGGTTTCTTTAATTTCTTTTAGCGCAAAGGCAATCTCAACCACAAAATGCGCCGTGCGCTTTTCCTGTGGCACACCATCTAACTTTTTGAGTGTTAGCGCAATCAATTCTTCATCCGTTGCTTCATGGCCGGGCCAGCGGCGTGAATATATTCCTGGCTCGCCGTTAAGATAGTCAATTTCAATTCCCCCATCATCAGCCAACGTAGGCAAACCGCTAAGCGCGAAATAAAACTGCGCTTTTTTTATTGCATTTTCCTTGAACGTCTTTCCATCCTCCTCACATTTTTTATCACCAAGACCAACATCATTCAAAGATAAAAGCTCGCATCCCCAGTCGCGCAAAAGGATGCGATATTCTTCCAGTTTTCCATTGTTGGTTGTGGCGATTAAGAGTTTCATCACTCAGTATTCTGTTTTTTCTGCCTCATCGTCGGAAACAAAATTACCTCTCTCAAGCTGTGAGTATTGGTAATAAAGGCAGTTAATCTATCGAGGCCAAAGGCAAAGCCAGCGGCCGGGGGCATGCCGTATTCCATGGCTTCAACGTAGCTCTCATCCATTCTCTGCGCCTCCGCGTCTCCTCTTTTATGCAAGTCTTCTTGATCTTCAAAGGCTTTGCGCTGAAGCACTGGGTCGTTCAGCTCTGAAAATGCGTTTACAAGCTCCCAGCCATCAATGACAAGCTGGAACCTTGCGGCGTACGCGGGGTTATCTTCTAAAGCTTTGGCAAGCGGCGTAAGCTCAATTGGCTGATGAATAATAAACGTTGGATTTTTAATTTCCGGTTTACAGGCTTTTTTGTACAGCAAATCACCGATCTGCCCTTTAGTGGCAAATTCTTCTACTGCTATTCCGAGTAACTCCGCCTTCTTTTTTAGAGCATCTCTGCTTAATGTTTCGTAATCAATATCAAGATATCTATTTAATAATGCCGTAAACTCAATCCTCGGCCAAGGAGTTTCTAGATTTATACTTTTCCCTTCGTGCTCAAATTTTGGGTAAGTTCCTAGTTTCTTAAAAATATGCGTAAACATCTTTTCTGAAAACTTCATCAATTCTTTGTAGTCAGCATAAGCCCAGTAAAATTCCAATGCAGTGAACTCGGGGTTATGCGAAAAATCCATTCCTTCGTTACGGAATAATCGCCCTATTTCATATACTTTTTCAAATCCTCCCACAAGCAGCTTTTTCAGATCAAGCTCTGGCGCCACGCGAAGATACAAATCCATATCAAGCGCGTTTAAATGTGTTTTAAATGGCTTGGCAGACGCGCCGCCGGGAATTGGCTGAAGAATAGATGTTTCAACTTCCATAAAGCCCGCGCCGTCCAGAAATTCGCGCGTTGCTTTTACTATCGTGCTGCGCGCTTCAAATACTTTGCGGGTTTCCCCGTTCATCAACAAATCCAAATATCGCTTGCGGTAACGTTCTTCAACATCCTGCAAACCATGCCATTTTTCCGGCAAAGGCCGCGTGGCTTTAGAAATAACTTTTAGGGATGCCACCTGTAAAGTTTGCTGTCCTGATTTAGTGATAAACAAAATGCCGCGGATTTCAATAAAGTCACCGACGTCAACAAAATCGCCAATCTCGTCGTATTTGCCCGCTCCCAGCTGATCGCGCCCAGCAAAAAACTGAAAGGTTCCCGTGCCATCCTGAATATCGCCAAAAGTTGCTCCGCCATGGCGGCGCATAGTGAGAACACGCCCCGTCAAAACAACTTCCTTTTCGCCATCAACTAGCTTCTTAAACCCCTCCTGCGCCTCTAAAACGGTATGCGTGCGCTTCGTATATATGGGATATGGTAAATTGCCCCCAGAAAGCATCTTATGTCGCTTCTGCAGCTGGCTTTGTTGGTAGTCTTCAAGTGCCATAGTAATTACTATTATAGACGTTACTAAACATTTCGCAAATCTTTTGTATAGTAACCCCTTGCACCCCCAGATAATGATTGGCTTACATAAACCATTTTTGAAGACGCATGAGCAGTTATTGCCAACCGTTCCATTGCCCCTTCATTGCTCCATTGTTTCATTGTCTTATGGTTACACAAACAATGAATCAATGGAGCAATGGAGCAATGAAGCAATGTAAGCTGGTGAGGTTTAACCTCAACGTAAAGTCATTTATGAGAGGGTGTGAGCAGTTACTCGTTATGTCATTTACAAATTTTGTTTATATGTTATACTCGTTTCATTGTCGGAGGTATATATTCATAGGAGGAAAACGTGATGTCTGTACAGAATTTCACCGCAACGGTTAAGGACCTTGCATTCGATACAGTCATCGCTTCGTTGGAAGATGAGATTGTACAATACCACGCCAAGCTTAGGCGGGGCATAGAATGCTTGCAAGGTGCGCGAGCCGCGCTCGACCAACCCGATGAATACTTAGACCGCGTAGAGACTATTCGTAAAAATGAAGAATGCTTGGAACGAATACGACAAGCCGAGCAGTACCTCAGGGAAGTTAAGCGCCTCTCTCTTGAGCGCAAATGCGATATCGTACAAACAGGAGCTTTGGTTGAGGTTGTGGACGGCGACAATCCACCGGAGATATATTTTGTTCTCGTTGCAAACATGGGAATTGACTATGCTTCCAGAAGGGCTGGTATAGTAAATAGACAATTTATTATTGAGGGAGTTAAGGTTATTGGCCTTAACCCGCAAGCCCCCGTTGGAAAGGCGCTGCTCGGTCATCGAGCCGGTGATACCATAACGGTGCAAACACCGGGCGGACCTCGCACGATCCAAATAAATTCAGTCGCCTAGCGTAGCGTAGCGCAACTAAACAAAACCCCGCCAGCACACTTGGCGGGGTAATTTATTTTAGTTTAAGAGTTTACGCTAGCATTATTTTTGTAATCTTATATTGCTTACTTCCACTTGGTGTAAATATATCAACCGTTTCACCTATTCTGCGCCCAAGCATAGCTTTACCAAGCGGCGATTCAGAAGAAATTTTATTAGTAATTGGATCTGCTTGCTCTTTGCCCACCAATACAAAAGTACGCTTTTGCTCATCTGCGATTACCTCAATCGCGCATCCGATTTCTATCAATTCTACGCCACTTGTAGTTTTAGTGACAACCTGAGCATTGCGCAGCACCTCTTCCAGTTCATCAATGCGACCCTCCAAAAACGCCTGATCTTCCTTTGCTTCCATGTATTCGGCGTTTTCCGAAAGATCGCCAAAAGAAGCTGCCTCTTTCAGGCGACTTGCAATTTCCGCACGCTTTGTAGTTTTAAGTTCATTAAGCTCTTTGCGAAGCTGTTCTAATCCTTCTTTTGTGAGATAGTCCATCATATTAGTTTTTAATTTAAAAGGTATACAAATCTCTCTACGAGTAACCGCAATGAAAGTATTATACATGTCCAGTGCTTATGGTCAACGTGTGGACAAAGGATGCGCCTCGTTATATTTTTGCAAAATATCTCGCGTAACATACACTGCTTCCGCGCTTTCTCCTCCTCTCTCCATCATAACCAAAATAACAAGCCGAGGATTATCATATGGCGCGAACCCCACAAACCACGCATGGTTGTCACCGGCAGTTGCTTGCGCCGTTCCAGTTTTGCCCGCCATATTAAACGGCAAAACTCTCAAAGATTGGCTGGATCCTGAAGTTACAGCCATACGCATGCCTTCTTGCACCACTTTATAAATATCTGACGAAAAAGGAAGGGTTCGCCGCGCCCAGTTCAAAACAGTATCTTGAATACTACTAACAACATGGGGAATAAAATATGTGCCGCTATTTGCAATTGAAGAAATACTCGCCGCTACTTGAAGCGGCGTCGCTATCACATCCCCCTGCCCTATGCTTGCGTGATAAGTATTCCCAATAAACCAATCCTCGCCCTTTGATTTTTTCTTCCATTGTGGCGATGGTACAAAGCCATTCCCCTCGCCGGGTAAATCAATGCCTGTTTTAAATCCCCAATTGAATATTTGTAAATATTTAGCTATACGATCAATGCCTAGACCTTGTTGGCCCATATAACCACCGCCGATAATATAAAAATACACATCCGACGATACTGCGAGGGCTTTACGCATATCTACGGGTCCATGATTCTTCCAATCTAAAAATGTATAGCTTACGGAAGGATCGTATATGCTTGGGACTGTAATAGAGCCGCGAGTCTCAATAATCTTGTTAGGATCTATCACATGCTCTTGCAGTGCCGCCGCGGCAAGAAGTGGCTTAATAACCGAACCGCTCGGATACGATCCTGCCGTAGCACGATTAATAAATGGATTTGATGAATCATTAATAAGCGCGTTATATTCATCGTAGTTAATGCCTTTTACGAAGCTGTTGGGGTCAAAGCTCGGCAGGCTAACAAGCGCGCGCACAGCGCCGTCTTTAGGATCAATAGCAACGACGCTTCCTGCTTTCAAGTCCCTTTCTTTAAGCGCGGCTGATAAAGTATCGTACGCGATTTTCTGCAGATCTATATCAATCGTCGTATTAACTGTCTGCCCTTTTTGGGGTTGAGAAATTACCCGTTCGCCTAAAGTTTGCCCTTTGGCATTGATAAAATTTGCCGCCATGCCGGGTACTCCACGCAATTCTTTTTCATAAGTCAATTCAAGACCATATTTTCCAATCCGATCATCCGCGATATAATTTACGTCATTGTACTTAAAAAGCTCGTTGGGAGTAATGGGAGCAGTATAGCCCAAGACATGCGCGGTATATAATCCGTACGGATAATAGCGCATAGGATGCTCGCGAAATGCAATGCCGACAATATCACCGATTTGCCCTTGAATCACGCTCACTTCCTCAATAGAAAGATTGCGAGCAAGAATAGCGCGGGCAATATTTTTTTGTTTCACGTCATCAATTTTTGTTTGAATTATTTTAGCTCCGTCTTCATTTCGGCCAAGCGCTTGCGCCAACACGCTAATCTGCTCTTGTGTTGCCTTCATGTCTTTGGGTCGTAATTCCACATCAAACCCTGAAATACTTGTAGCCAGAACCCTTCCCTTGTAATCGAAAATATCCCCGCGGGGCGCTTGTAGGGTAAACGTCCTCTCCGCGTTTTGCGCCGCCATCGTGGCATATTTTCCACCCTGGCCAAAATTTAAATATACAACATACAAAAATAAAAATAAAAAAATAGCAAATGTAACCAATTGAATCGCGATCGGAATAAAATTAGGCGTCGAAATTTCCAATTTTTTTTCTTGTTCGTAAGATGAATCTTTATCCAGAACAAATGATGCGTCGGGGAATATTTCCTCGGGCTCAATTGATTCTTTGCTTTGACTAATAGTGCCAAGGGAATCAAGACTATTTTTTCGGTGGAAGAACATTATATTTAATCTCAAATCTTAAATCACAAATTTCAAATCTAAATCTTAAATGTAAAATCTTCGACGTCAGATTAAAAGTTTTTCCGCCAGAGGCGCCTGCCCGCCTCTGGCGGGGATCAGCCTTTGGCTGAGAAATTTGAGTTTCAGTTTTGCGATTTAAGATTTGATATTTTAGATTATCTTGGTGCCTTCTGAAAATCTGTTGTCACCAAAACATCGTGCAGCTTATCAATATTTTCAAGCACAACACCGGTACCGCGAGCGACTGCAGTTAAAGGGTCTTCCGCGATTACAACGGGCATCATAGTTTTTTCTGATACAAGTTCATCTAAACGCCTTAGCAACGACCCTCCGCCTGCAAGGATAATACCGCGCTTCATAATATCCGCGAGCAATTCAGGTGGAGTTTCTTCTACCGTTGATTTAATCGCGCCAACAATCGCGTCAATAGACGACGCGAGAGCTCTGCGTACATGATCGTCATTAATAACAATTTCTTTTGGCAGACCTGTTACAAGGTCGCGCCCGCGCATCGTGGCCTCCAACGGCTCGCTAAGCGGCAAAGCCGAGCCAATCTCAATCTTAATATCTTCAGCGGTGCGTTCGCCCAAAAGCAAATTAAACTCTTCGCGAGCGTAATGAATAATATCCTCATTAAGTTTATCTCCCGCGACGCGCAAACTCCGCGCTCTTACAATGCCGCCAAGCGAGATGACCGCGACTTCCGTAGTTCCTCCGCCAATATCCACGATAATATTACCTGCTGCCTCCTGCACGGGCAGGCGCGCGCCAATTGCCGCGGCCATGGGTTCCTCCATCAAAAAAACTTCTCTCGCGCCAGCGTTGCTTGCCGCATCCTCCACTGCGCGTTTTTCTACTTCGGTTACGCCATAAGGAATTGCGATAACTACGCGCGGACGAGGAAAAATAGAGAAAAAATCGCTATGCACTTTTTCAATAAAATACCGAAGCATCTGCTCGGTAATTTCAAAATCGGAAACAACACCATCCACAAGCGGACGGCAAGCAACAATATGCGCGGGAGTTTTACCCACCATTCTGCGCGCATCCTCGCCAATTGCAAGAATCCTGCCAGTTTTTTTGTTAATCGCGACAACAGAGGGCTCATTGATTACAATCCCCTTACCCCGTACATAAACGAGGGTGTTGGCGGTTCCCAAATCTATGCCGATGTCTTTTGAAAATTTACCCCAAAGTTTGTCTAACATAATTCCCTATTGTTTCAAACGAAAAAATGCTTCCCCTTCCTTCTTCTTTGCGTGGTTTTATCTCCGCTCCACCCGATTCCAAGCTTTTCTTGCTCACTACCGCGCGCATCGGAATGCCAACGAGGTCGGCATCGGCGAATTTTTCTCCAGCTGTCATCTCTAAACGATCGTCGTATAACACTTCAATGCCTTGCTTTTCTAAAATTTCATATAGCTCTGTCGCTTTGCGTTCAGTTTCCTCATCATCCGACAACCGCAATAAATTAACCTGATATGGCGCTATGTTGCCAGGCCAAATAATACCCTTATCATCATGGCTAACTTCAACTACAGCGCCCATGGTACGCCCGACGCCAATTCCGTACGAGCCCATCACCACCAGATCCCTATCGCCTTTTTCATTAACAAACATTAAGTTAAATGCTTTGGAATATTTAGTGCCAAGGGGAAAAATGTTTCCTACTTCTATTGCTTTCTTTTCTTCAACAGTTCCACCGCATTTTGGACAAGCAACGCTTATATTCAAATGCGATATTTCGCTATTTTCCGCGTAATTGCATGATGAACATATATAAATCGTATCTTCTCCCACCGGACATATGACTTGAAACTCGTGCGTGTTGCTTATCGTAAAGTCGCCGCCGCTTGCAACTGTGTATACAGCATCGAGTCCACAACGCTTAAATGTTTTCATGTACGCACCCTTCACTTCTTCATAATAGCGAAATAAATCTTCCTCGCTTGAGTGAAAGCTGTACAAATCTTTCATCATGAATTCTCGCCCACGAAGTACGCCTGATTTGGCGCGCGGTTCGTTACGAAATTTTGTTTGTATTTGATACGCGGCAAAAGGCAAATCCTTGTAAGAATTGATAAAGCGCGAAGCGATCTCGGTTAATACTTCTTCGTGCGTCCATCCCAATATAAACGACGCTTTATCATCTTTCTTGCCACGCGCTTCAAATCCTACTTCCACATCAAAACGGCCTGTCGCGTCAAGGTACCTTCTTTCAACCAGCGCTGGCATTAATATTTCCTGCCCGCCGATTGCGTTCATTTCTTCACGAATAATCGAGTTTATCTTAGAAATTACTCGCCAGCCAAGCGGCAAATACGAATACACTCCTGCTGAATTTTTGTAAATAAACCCCGCGCGCTCCAGCAGCTGCGCGTTTACGCTCGCCTCATCGCGCGGATTTTCTTTGGTTGTTTTAGTGAATAAATGTGACTGGCGCATACAAATTGAGTAATAGTATATCCTTCGTTCTTTGTGATAGGTGTCATCTCGAGCGAGCAGCAGCGACGAGAGATCTCTCGCGTGCGCGCTCGAGATGACACCTTTATTTTACTTTTTAAAAAAGTTTAGCCACATCGCGAATTGTGATAACAATCGTCAGCAAAATTAGCAGCGCAAACCCAACTATGTGCGCGGCATTTTCAAATTTTTTATTTACAGGCGAGCCTTTTATTGCCTCAATTACAATAAATAATAGCCGCCCGCCATCAAGCGCTGGAAAAGGAATAACATTTATAATCGCGAGATTCAATGAAAGAAATGCGACAAACTGCAAAACATAAATAAATCCTAAATTACTTACCTGATACACAAGATGCGCCACGCCTACGGGCCCGGCAATATCAGCGCTTAGCTTGCCAGTGGTGAAAATGCCGCTGATTAGTTGCCAAAAACCCTGCGCCAACGCGCCAAGATTATAGAATGTTGTCTGCGCGCCTTGCCATACTGCCGCGTACCATGGATAAGAGATAATTCCGCTTCGTATCATGCCTATACCAAGCGCGCCTTCGCCCGCAGGTGGATTTTCGCGCGGAGTTACAGAGATAGAGAGGTGCTGAGAACCACGCAAAATCTCTACATGTATTTCATGCCCTTTATTTTGATCAATAATATTTTTAACGTCATCAACTGAATCAATTTTAATACCCGCAAGCCATGGCTCAATCCATGTTGGAGGAATAGCTATCCTATCTATAACATCGCCCATCTGAATACCTGCTTGCGAAGCAGGCGAATTTGGCACAACCTCTATAATCTGCACGTGTACGTCGCGCGCTTGAGCTGCTTGAGAATCACTTTCAATAATAGTCGGCAAGCCAACTATATGCCCGCCAGTATATAAAACGAATGCAAGAAAAACATTCATTGTAACTCCGGCTGCTATTACAAGCGCGCGCGCCCAAATCGGTTTGGACGCAAAACTTTCAGGATTTTGCGCTTCCTCGCCACTCTCGCCCATAATTCGCACAAACCCTCCAAACGGCAGAGCGTTAATTGAGTAAATTGTTTCGCCCCTTTTTACGCCATAAACTCTGGGAGGAAAACCAAAACCAAATTCCTCCACCTTGGCTCCCGCAAGCTTTGCAACAACAAAATGCCCAAGTTCGTGAACGAATACGAGTAAAGAAAATGCGACTACAAGAATAACAATAGTAAGTATCATCGGCGTTAGCATCAACGAATAACGAATAAAGTACTAATATACGAATATCTTACAATTAGTTGATTCGTTTATTCGTAAGGGATTCGTTATTCGTTGATTCAGTTATTGTTCCATCAAATCTTTCTCTTTTTCTGCCCCTATATCGTGAATCTTTTGATTATACTCCTCAACCGCTTTTTGCACGAGCTCTCGCTGCTTAAATTTTTCGTCTTCCGAAATATCGCCGGTCTCCTCCGCTTTGTCAATTTCCTTGATAGCATCTTCGCGAACGCGCCTAATGCTAACCCTTGATTCCTCTATCCTCGTGCCAACAATCTTCACCAGTTCTCTTCGACTCTCTTCAGTCAAAGGCGGTAAATTAATACGTATATGATCCCCCTCAACAACTGGACTAATGCTAAGCTCGGTTTGGCGCAATGCTTTCTCAATAGCGGGGATTATTCCTCTGTCCCACGGCTGAATAAGAATAGTGCGGACTTCTGGTGTAGAAATAGAACCTAATTGCTTAATTTCCATCATTGTGCCATATGCCTCCACTTTAATATCCTCCACCAATTCAGCAGATGCGCGCGATGTGCGCAGTTTATGCAATTCAGATTCCAAAGAATCTATCTGTTCGTCAAAATTTTTTCGTAATATATTTATATCCATAATAATCTCAAATCTAAGTAGTTTTGCGATTTAAAATTTGAGTTTTAAGATTAATGTTTCGTTCCTATAAATATAATGTTTGAATTAAAAGGATTAACTGCTAAAATATTTACTGTTTCTTGCGCCGGAATGTTGCGTGCCTGCCAAGTTATGCCAGCATCTTTACTAACATATATCTGACTATCGACTAAGGCGAAAAGATCGTTGTTAGAAGCGCCTATCTGGAAGTCAGAAATTGGAGCAGCTCCAGCAGTAATTAAGAACGGAATGAGAGTAAATTTTACCCCTTTGTCACGTGAACGTAAAATACCATAGTCGGTAGCAAGATACAATAAAGATGAATTGCCCCTTGCAACTCTCAAGCCGTTAACTTGCTGCGCTTGTCGAGAAAATGATGCCAGGGCTGATGAACCGTCGCGCCATGTTTTTCCTTTATCAATAGATTGAAAGAATCCATTTGGCCCTGAAGAATAAACATACAAATTGCTTGAATTGTTGGTATCCATAACCAGCCCTCTTACTTCTACACCTTGAAAGGTATGTGCTACTTTCCATGAAAATCCCATGTCATTGCTTTGCAGTAGCGACCCAGTGCTTGTAAGCGCAAATACATTTCTCGGATCACTGAAATCAACCGCGAGGCTATTTATCACTCCGCCCCTTGAAAGACCCGAATAAACATTCTGAAATGTCTTACCTTTATCCGATGAACGCCACAGTAAACTCGTTTGCTGGTCAACCACTGAAGCCGCAAAAATTATCGATGGATTTTGTGCGTTAACTGCTACAGCTGTTATTGTTGTTCCGCTTGGTAATGTATCCACGCCAAGCTGAGTCCAAATATTTTCATCTTGATTGTGCACAAAAAATCCATACGATGTTGCCGCTAAAAGACGCCGTGCGTCAGTTGGATCAAAAAGAAAACTGTAGATATCGGCTCCTGCTATATTTACACCAGTTGCTTTTTGCGCTCCTTGCCATGTACCGCTTTGTTGATTGAAAGAAAGCACTGCCGAGGAAATGTTTCTCACTCCGGGTATATTCGGCGGAGTTATGGTAATACTAGGTGCCTTAGGGCTACCCGACAACCCCGGAAAAACACTCCTAGCCGCTTTATATGCAAGCGCTATAGCGGAAACGAGAAGAGTAGCGAAGAGTAATACAAATAATGAGTTCTTCATAATCTATAGATTTATCAAAAGTATACTCGCGAATATAAAAGAATACAGAATTGAGAATACGGAATACAGGAACCGCGTCCCTGTATTCTTTATTCTGTATTCTTTATTCTAATTCCCGCGTACTCAAGCGCAATTTGTGCGTTTCCGTTGGCACGAATCGCCTCGCGCGCCTCTTGGATGCATTGAACTGCATGAAATGCAGACGCTTGCGCAAAAAAAATAATCCACCTCTCTAGTATATCACTAATTTCGACACGTTCTTTTTTACCAACAATTTCCGCGAGAGCAAATCGCTGATCAATTGAACCGCGAAGGAACAACTCTGCCTCGTTTCTAGCTTCACTTATCTGTTTCCGCATAACTTCGCTATTTTGAAGCTCAAATAAAAGACCTGGCCTACCCCTACCGTAGACAATGAACTCTTCACTTAGTTTAACATTCTCAAGAAGCTCAATTTCTTTTTCGGGTACCAAACGAAATCGTAAAATTGTACTTCGTGATGCAATAGTTGGAAGTACCGAATCGCTCGTGCGTGTTATGAGAAAAAAAATTGTATGCGATGCCGGCTCCTCAAGTTCTTTAAGCAATGCTTGGCCCGCCCCATGCATTAACGAATCGGCTCCGTCAATAATAATTAAGCGATACTGACCGAAAAACGGCGTATGCCTGCATGCGCGCTTAATTTCCCGCGCATTTTCCATGGTCAGGGGCGCGGAAAAAATCCGCACATCCGCGTAATCCCCGCCGTCTATCGATACACAGGTATCGCAGACGCATAATTTTTTAGTAAATTCAAAAAAAGAATCACTGTGTTTACCCTCAAGCCATTTTGAAAACTCGCGCGCGATATGCTTTTTGCCAACGCCTTCTGGCCCCACAAAAAGATATGCCTGCGAAAGCATATCGTGTCTTACTGAAGCATCAAGAAAGTCTATTACTCTTTTGTGACCGACTATCATAAACTTAATTATATCATTCTTTGCAATCCGACCAAACATATAATACAAAATCATTTTTCCATTTTGCTAGCTAAAATATCACGTAAAAATCTGCGGAGTTCCTGTGCAAATCTTTCTTGGCTAAAAAGCTCGGCTCTGCGGCGTATTATCTCGGGGTCATAATTTTGATAATTTTTATTCAGTCGGCGCACTGCGTCCGCAAGCACAGCCGAATCGGGGTCGTCAAAAAACTCTCCATGCACACCCTCCATTACCGATTCCTGAACTCCGCCTCTGCGTAAAGCTATCACGGGCTTGCCATATAGCATAGCTTCAACCGGAGCGATGCCAAAATCATCATCACTAGGGAATACAAACGCCTTGCATTCCTTTAAATACTCATGCACTACCGCATCTGATTGAGCGCCTAGAAATGTTATGGAGTTACCGGCAATCCCTCGTAGATATTCACGCTCCGGCCCATCGCCAATTACAACTAATGGCAGGCCAATTTTAGAAAATGCCTCAACGGCTATATCTACATTTTTATATTTCTGAAGATATGAAACGATTAGAAAATATTCGCCCCTTCTTACATCGACTTCATTGAGCAAATTATTACGCGGTGCTGTAACTGGTGGATATATAACTTGAGCATCGCGACGATAAAATTTTTGTACGCGAGCGCGCACGGCGTTAGAGTTGGCAATAATATAATCAGGCCGCTGTGCCGCCTCAAAATCCCACGTACGAAGTAAATGAAGAGCGATACGGCCAATACCGCCCGCAAACCCCTGCGTTTGCGCGGCGTATTGCTGAGTAAAGTCCCACAAAAAACGAGTTGGGGTATGACAATACCAAATATGCACAGTATGAGGGCTTGTGATAATGCCTTTTGTAAATGAAGCGGATGAAGAAATTACAATATCAAAATCGTGAAAATCAAACTGTTCTGTAGCGGAAATTAAAAGAGGAGCTAAGTATTTGTAATGCCGGTGCGCAAACAAGGGCAGGCGCTGCAGCCACGACGCGCGAACGTCGGCATCCGCAAAACGCTCACGCGCAATTTTTTTATCGGCAAATAATGTATATATAGGAGCGCTGGGAAAAAGCGAGTGCATAGCCGAAAGCACGCGTTCAGCTCCACCGTAACGAATCAAAAAATCGTGAACGAGCGCAATGCGCAATGGTTTATCGGGTGTCATATAACACACTCTATCGCTTTCACGTTGCTTGCGTCAACAAAGACCCTGATGCGTATTTTTTAAAATCTCTGGCAAATCCAGCACATCCACTCTTTGCAGTTTATCCCCATCATCAAATACGCAGTGATACTGCATTGGCTTTTCGCTGATAATCATGTGGGAGAGAAAATGAGGCACATTATCAGCTATTTCCGGATTGCCTATCGTGCAGACCCAGTCAATTGGCTTCCACGCTATTATTCCCTCGTTTATTGCGCGATCCTCTTCCCATGTTAGCTGATGAGGCGCGAGATCTGACACAAACGCAAACATTCCAGAAGTAATCCTGTCAGCTTGTTGATTCTGCCATCCTTCCCATGTCACGACACCGGCGTAACGTAGACTGCTTGCTTGAGTTAAATCAATTTCCGTCTCCTCCATCATCTCGCGGCAAACACTTTCGTAAGGCGTTTCGCCGGGCTCAATTTTTCCTCCGGCGCCATTCCAGCGATTCAGCCATGGCTGCTTATGGCGATAGATCATGGCAACTTTGCCGTCTTTCAAGGGGAAGCAAATTGTAAACTTCATATCAAAATTGCCGATTTGCATATGCCATAATTGCCCAAGAGGGCAAGTTACTTTGTAATACAGCCCTATTAGCTGCAATTATGAGCACTCGGTAATTTGAGCTTTGCTCAAATTACCGAGATTCAATATATACCTTTTTGTTCGATAAATTCTAAAGTCTCTCCTGCGCATCTTCCCCATGTAAAACGCATAGAATTTTCGCGAGCTTTCCTTTGCATATCTCCGTATAATATTTTATTTGACATTATTTTCAGCAAAGATTCCGCGATACTTTCTGGCCTGGCAGGGTCGCAATATATCGCCCCCTCGCCTCCTATTTCTTGCAAAAAAGACGAGGCTATCACGGGTATGCCATGGCTTTGCGCTTCCAAGATAGGCATGCCAAAGCCCTCATCGAATGAAGGGAAAAGCAAAATGTCAGAATTTTGATAAATTATTTCTTTTTCCTGATCAGTAATAAATCTATTGATATTAATAAGTGTCGCATTATTAAAAAGTTGGTCTTGCAAGCTTGAGGCAAACGTATCATTGCCTCGCGGGCCTACGATGTTGATGGTAAAAGATATAGATGTTTTCTCGCGCAAAATATGAAACGCCTCGGTGATTCCCTTAATATTCTTCCTCTTATCCTTACGGCCGATAAATAAGATGTTTTTAGCTCCTGTATTCTGTATTCTGTATTCTGTATTCTGTTGCATATTCATGCCATGATGAATTATCTTAATGGGCGTTTCTGTCGGGAAAAACTCCTCAATCCCCCTTTTTGTATGCTCCGAAATCGCAATTATTCCTTTTGCATTTTGAATAGTTTTTTTAGTAGTCCAACGCAAATACTGCCTTTGCAAGAATAAATACGCCCACGGAACTCGCTCCCATTCAACGCCATGGATGGTGGCAACGCCTGGAATCCCAACCGATGACCATCTGATTGGCAGTGGATGTGCTGGGCTAAAAAAAATATCTGGTTTTATTTTGTTAACAAGGCTTGGCAAAATTATTTGATGCCACATTGGCCGATATGGCGAATAAACAATTCTTGTATTCTGTGGCAGTTTCCCTAAGGTTTTAGAAACTTCCTGTAAATTATTACCCCCCTTCGCGCCGATTGACATTGGCGCTTCGAAGGGGTTATTCTCCTCTGCAGAGGAGAATAAAAAAAACTCGTGCTCGCGGGCGCTATCTAGCGCCAGCATATGAGTAATGAGCTGATAAGTATATTCTTCTACTCCGGTTCTCTGTGATTTCAGGGCTGAGGTGATGTCGATACCAATTTTCATAGCTGAATCTGATAAATTATCTTATCTTAAAACGCAAATCTAAAATGGCAAAACTAAATCTCAAAATTCTCAGCCAAAGGCTGATCCCCGCCAGAGGCGGGCAGGCGCCTCTGGCGGAAAAACTTTTAATCTGACGTCGAAGATTTTACATTTAAGATTTAGATTTGAGATTTGCCATTTGAGATTTAAGATAATAACTGATTCTATTTGCGTGCCATGACGCTTCGTTTGTATATTTCAAGATTTTCAAGCGCGATGCCAGTACCTTTCACCACGCAGAGCAAAGGTTCCTCAGCGATATAGGCGGGAACACCGGTTGCTTCCGCAAGCAGCGCGTCAATGTTGCGCAGCATTGCTCCACCTCCGGAAATAATCATGCCGCGATCCATCACGTCTGCTGAAAGTTCCGGTGGTGTTTCACGGAGCACAGATTTCACAGCATTTATAATTTCTTTCATCTGTTCTGATATTGCAAAAGTAATTTCATTTGATTTTATGTCCACAATTCTAGGCAGACCCGTCACAAGATCTCTCCCGCGAACTTCATAATGTTCTTCTTTTTTCTGCGGCACCGCGGAGCCAATGCGAATTTTAATATCTTCCGCGCTGCGCTCGCCAATTGCAAGATTATATATCGCTTTCATATACTGCGTGATTGTTTGATCGATTTTATCGCCTCCAACCCGCACTGAAGCTACAGACACAATACCGCCAAGTGAAATTATTGCTACTTCCGTCGTTCCGCCACCAATATCAACAATCATATTTCCGGCAGGTGAATTAATGGGTATACCCGCACCAATAGCAGCCAAAATTGGCTCTTTAACCACATAGACAGCTTTAGCTCCTGCTTTTAGTGACGCTTGAATTACTGCGCGCCGTTCTGTGGAAGTAATCCCGGCGGGCACAGACACCATCACCTCTGGCTTGAATAGCCGCACTCTACCACTTGCTTTATTGATAAAATAGCGCAGCATGGCTTCTGTAACGCGGTAATCTGCAATAACACCGTCCTTCAGCGGACGGTGTGCCACAATTGTTTCTGGAGTGCGCCCTATCATTTCCCGCGCTTCCAGCCCCACTGCAAGAACAGTGTTGTCTTCAAGTGATACGGCAACAACCGACGGCTCATTTGCGATAATTCCAAGCCTAGGCACGAAAACAAGGCTATTAGCCGTGCCAAGATCTATACCAATTCTTGTTGGAGAGAAAAACATATCAATCTCAAAATGTAAATCTCAAATGGCAAAACTAAAATCTGAATCGCAAATCTTCAGCCTGAGGCTGATCCCCGCCAGAGGCGGGCAGGCGCCTCTGGCGGAAAAATACCGTAGTTCGTAGTTTTTAGATTTGAGTTGTAGTTTTACGTTTTGCGATTTGAGCTTTAAGATATAATATCAAAATAGTACTATACTCTTTCAATCTTCGCCCCCAATCCCTGCAATTTCTTATCTATAGACTCATATCCTCTATCAATATGCTCAACGCCATAAACTACGCTCTCGCCCCGCGCGCATATGGCGGCAATTACAAGCGCGGCAGTTCCGCGCAAGTCGTGTCCCTCTACATTTGCGCCAGAAAGTTTGACTCCACCTTCAATAACCGCGCGATGTTCATCAAGTATCTTAACACTTGCTCCCAACTTTACTAATTCACCAAGAACTTTCATGCGTCCCTCATATAAAGGATCGTGAATAAGAGTTTGTCCCGGTGTTTGTGTGGCAAGCACCGCGAACAAAGACTGCAAATCTGTTGGAATACCAGGATATGGCATTGCCTGCACTCGACCCAAAGATACTACGTCACACGACCGCACGTGTAAACTTGCATCGC
Organism: Candidatus Spechtbacteria bacterium; assembly: GCA_016188605.1. NCBI lineage: Bacteria > Candidatus Spechtiibacteriota > Candidatus Spechtiibacteriota bacterium. Next base: position 53,112 of record JACPHP010000013.1, read on the forward strand.
CTTCCTCAATCAACGCGCCGTGTTCGCGAAGTAGTTTAAGAATCAAGGCAAGATGCTTTGGCGCCGCGTTTTGAATTTGCACGTCTCCTTTTGTGGCAAGGGCGGCAATCAAAAACGTTCCCGTTTCAATAGGGTCTGGAATAATTCTATGATTAGCGCCATGCAGAGATTTTGCACCTCGCACAGTAAGGTCATGCGAGCCAATCCCCTTTATTTCCACGCCAATAGCTTCGAGGAACCCGCACAGATCTTGCACGTGCGGTTCTGCCGCGGCAATATGAATCGTGCATTCTCCATTGCCCAATGCCAAAGCCATTAAAATATTTTCTGTTGCAGTAACACTAAACTCCGAAAGGATAATCTCACTCGGCCTCTCGTGGGATGTCTTGTAAATCTTGATCCATTTTTCTTCCTCTCGTATTTCATAACCCATATCACGGAAGGCGTTCAGATGTGTATCGATTGGCCGCGCGCCAATATCACACCCGCCGGGATAAGGTAAATCCACTTCCCCAAAACGCGCGAGCAAGGGTCCAAAGAATAAAACCGATGAGCGCATACGCCGCATCAGCACGCGCGCTTCTTCGGTAATAACCGGCTTTATATCTTTTGCTTCAATAACAATAGTATGCTCATCTTGCCATGTTGCTTGAGCGCCTAACATTCGCAAAACCTCAATCATACTTTCCACGTCCTGAATGCGTGGCACATTCTCAAGCCGGCATGGTTCACTGGTAAGAAGCGTGGCAGCTAAAATCGGCGTCGCCGCGTTCTTGGAGCCGCCGATGCTTACGATACCATTTAGAGGTACGCAGCCTTGTATGTGAAATGCGTTAATATTATCTACCATAAATAAGTATCAAAATCATAGCAGAAATAATGATGTGAGGCAAAAATTGGAGAATCGCTTAAAATGGTGTACGTGTACAGTACATTGAAATTTGACGTTTTTTATAGCATAATCATATTGAGCATTATTTATGACCAAACGCGCAAGAACCATCTTATTTCTCTCATTTGTTCTACTCTTTCTTATTTCCGTTCCTCCGGTAATTTTTTATGCTGACGGCTATAGAATTGATTTCGCGCATTTCCGCATAGTTAAGGTGGGCGCGCTTCGTATCAATGCCCGTCCGTTTCCCGCAAATATGTATGTTGACGAAAAATTTATTGAATCTACAAGCTTTCTATTTAGAACTACATTCATAACGGACCTGCTACCGCAAAATTATCTAGTGCAAGTCAAAAAAGACGGTTATCAAACATGGCAAAAACAACTAGCCGTATACGAAGGATCAATAACCAGCGCGACGGCAATCACCCTTTTCCCCATATTTCCATTGCAAACAATAATTCAATCCGATGCTGTAAGTAGCGGTTTTTTCCCCGAACCCAAAGGTAGGGCTGCTTTAATTGCTTACAACGCGCAGGATAGGTCTTATAACATAGGAGCGTATAACAGCCAAACCCATCAACTACTAAATCTTGATATTCCAAATTCAGTCGGGGTGCTTACCGATGTAGTTTGGTCAAACGATGCAAAAAAAGCACTTTTAATATTTACAAAATCTAACGGCGCATTCTCGTATATTATTGCGGACAACCTTGGAGAGACTCCAACGATAACATTTGCCAGCAGTCTCTCTACGCTTCTTCCTTCGAAAGGAATGTTTAGCCGAACACAATGGAGTAATGACAATTCTCACCTCTTAACTATTGTTTCTTACACTGCTACAACCAAAAAAACACAACAAGATTTGTATTATATCGACCTAGATACCAATACTTCGACTAAACCCGTACGAGCTAGGTTGGAAAATTACGTGTTAGATGTAAAAGATTTTCTTGTGCTGCAAGATGGCATATATACTATTGAGGGCGCAATAAATACCATGAATCACTATTCCGCAACCCTGTCAAACAGAACGCAAATCTCTTCAACGCCCTATCCCGTAACCTTTAACACGCCGAGTGCCGCCTTTCGCCTAATCGGCGATTCGTCAATGATATTTGCTCTACATTCCGACGGTCAACTCCTGCGCTTTAATCAAGCAAAGCAAACGTTTGATAAAATTGCGGATGGCGTTAGGAACATCATTCCCGCTCCAGATGGGCTGAAAGTCGCTTTGCAAAAAGACAACGAGGTATATCTATACTGGGTAAAAGACATTAATGATATACCCAACCATAAAAAAGATGACGTAGAACTTATCTGGAGGCTTTCGGAGCCAATCAAATGGATAACATGGCTGTCAGCACCTTATCAATATCTTGCCATTGGCACCACAACCTCACTTAGAATAAGCGAGCTTGACACGCGTGACGGCCGCAATATTGTATCTTACAAGCAAATAGCGCCAAATTCTGGCATGGTGTGGAATGATCAAAACCAAGAACTGCTACTGGTAAATAAAAATGATTTTGTTGGAGTCTCGCTGGACAAGACAACGCAATAAGTTTCAATGCTACTTCATTGCTTCAAAAAACAACCCGCATAGTTTGCGGGTTGTTTTTAATAATATAGTTAAGTTTAGCGTTTCTGCCATTGAGGCGCTCTGCGAGCTTTCTTATATCCAAACTTCTTACGCTCCACTTCGCGCGGATCGCGGCGCAAATACCCCGCGCGCTTAAGGCGCGTGCGTAATTCATCGTTGTACAGTACCAACGCTCTAGCCGTGCCAAGGCGCATCGCCTCTGCCTGACCCCTCACACCGCCTCCCTGAGTTTTAACAGATACAAAAAATCTATCCATTATCTTTGCTTTGCGCAATGCACCATTTGCAAGCATACGTAATTCTTCCGTAGAAAAAAACTCTGCGAACTCGCGCTCGTTAACCATAATCTTTTTATCACCCTCTACATATAGACGGACGCGTGCAATCGCTGCCTTTCGTCTGCCGACTGCTTCATAATAAGAGCGGTCTGGAGTCTTAAAAGCCTCCTCCGCTTCGTTTTCCGCAGGAGCAACTTTAACCGTTTCATGTTTTAACGGTTTTACATCCTCTATCGCAAATGACTGCGCTACTTTTGGTGTTGCGGCGGTCTTTATGCGAGCTGGCGTTTTGTGCGTTGTTTTCTTTGTTTCTGGCATAATCCTTTATTTCTTTATAGTTAAACGCTTCATCCTGTCGTTTCGCAATTTATTTTTCGGAAGCATTCCATATACTGCGCGCTTCAAAACATCTGCCGGATCTTTCTGCCAAAGCTCTGTCAATGAACGTGTTTTTAAACCACCGGGATAACGGCTGTGATGATAATATAGTTTGTCTGTCATTTTTTTCCCCGTTACTTCCACTTCTTTCACGTTTTCAATTTCTACCGCATGACCTTCGTCTTTGTTTGGCATCCAGGTAGCCTTATCTTTGCCTTGTAGCAAAACAGCGACTTCAGTTGCGAGCCTTCCGAGCGTTTTGCCTTTTGCGTCAATCACAATCGGCGATTCAGTTGTTGCTTTTATGATTTTCATGTTGATTACTGCCGATCGCCTACCGACTACCGTCGTTAAGCGGTTTGCGGTAGACGGTAAGCGGTAGTCAATTATTATACAAATTCAATAATAGCTCGAAGGGCTGAATCTCCCTTGCGCGGTTCGCGCTTCGTAATTCTGGTATACCCTCCGTTTCGTTCCATATAGCGTGGCGCTACAACATCTACAAGATGCTTCGCCGTTTCCGCTGTAAGAAATTTACGTATAACTCGACGATTTGCCACAGAACCAGTTCGAGCTCTTGTTATCAATCTCTCTACAACAGGACGAATTTCTTTTGCTCTCACTTCGGTTGTAGTTATTTTTTCATGCAAAATAAGCGACTCCGCCAAGCTCTTAATAAGTTGGCTACGCGCATCTCTCTTCAAGCTCATTTTTCGTCCCTTTTTATTCTTAGCCATATTTATTACTGCTGACCGCATACCGTCAACCGACTACTGTCGTCGGTAAACGGTTGTCGGTTAGCTGTTAGCTTTTCAATGACAATTTAACTTTCTTCAATGCTTTCTTAATTTCATCTACTCCTTTTTGCCCCATGCCCTCCACTTCTAGCAAGTCATCTTCGGTCTTCTTTACAAGCCCCGCCACTGTCTTAATTCCGCCCCCTTCAAGCACATTACTCGTTCTTGTAGAAATTTTCAACTCCGACGCTGGCATTTTCATTATAGCTTCCTCGCCCCCCCTCTCCTCTACTTCCTCCGTTTCTTTAGAGGCGGCTGATTTCTGGCTTGTCTCAATTTGCAGTAGTGTTAAAAACTGATCGACAAGCACCTGTACGGCGGTTTGAAAAGCCGCCTCCGGTGAAATACTACCGTCTGTTTCTATCTCAAATTTAACCCTATTATAATCCGTGCGATCGCCTACACGCATATCCTCAACTACGAAGTTCGCTTTGCGTACCGGAGTAAAGATTGCGTCCAGAGGAATAACTCCAACCGAAGCTTTATCGCCCTTGCGCTGCGCTACGCTCTCGTAGCCCATGCCTGCCTGCACTTCCATTTCCATTTCTAATGTAACATTTTTGTCTGTCAAGGTTGCTATATGCGCGTCTTTGTTGATTATTTCAACTTGGCTAGGGGTCTCAATGTCTCCCGCCGTAACATCTTTCTTGCCCCTTACCTTCAATGTTATTCTTTGCGACTCATCGCCGTGAAGCATGATGCGGATAGCCTTCAAATTCAAGGTGATTTCTAAAACGTCTTCGAGCACGCCCTCAATGGTTGAAAATTCGTGATTGACTCCGCTTATTTTTACTGAAGTAATTGCCGCACCGGGAATTGAAGAAAGCAAAACACGGCGCAAAGCGTTGCCAAGGGTCACGCCAAAGCCAGGGTATAAATCCTCAATTTCAACAACTGTACGCATGGTATCTCCGACACGAGTTTTATCATGCTCCATTACACGTGGTGATTTGGGTAAAGAAATAGATGGCATAAAAAATAAATTTAATTTTCAATTTTCAATAATCAATTTTCAATGAATTTACAATGTTTCAATTACTAATCGTGTGTTTTCAGCCATAGGCTGATCCGCCTCAGGCGGAGAAAATTAGTTAGTTACGTCATTGATTGCGTAAAGCAACGTGGTTGCCACGCAACTATACGTTGAAAATTGGAAATTGATAATTGAAAATTTAGCATTATTATCTACTATAAAACTCTATTACTGAATGAATATTAACCTCCATACCCGCCTCTTCAACTGCCGCACGACCAACCACCGTCCCCTCTTTCTTCTCTTTGTCTAAACGAATCCATGTGGGGGCTTGATGTTTTTTGAGTCGCTCGTCTAAATCAATAAATATCCCCCTTTGCGTATGAGCAAGCCTTATACCCACCACATCGTTTATTTTACTCTGATATGATGGTGTATTTAACACTTTACCATTTACGGTGATGTGCTTATGGCCAACCATCTGGCGGGCCATTGGGCGTGTCATCGCAAAACCAAGACGATATACAACGCTATCTAGTCTCATTTCTAAAAGATTAAAAACGTCATCTGGCTTTTGCGCCTTCTTAAAATAGTTATGGAATTGGCGTTCGCGCAACCCATAGCCATTTCGCAGTTTCTGCTTTTCAGCAAACTGCTGGCCGTATTCTGATTTTTGTCGTCTTGCTCCGCCTTTTGGCATAAAATATAAAATTTAAATCTCAACCCTTAAAGTAATTTTGAGTTTTGAGATTTGCATTTTGAGATTTATTTATACGTGTCTTACTCTCTTTGGCCTGCATCCATTATGAGCAATCGGCGTAATATCTTTTAGTGATACAACGTTTACTCCGCGACCCGTTACTGCGCGCAGAGCTGCATCACGGCCGCCTCCAATACCGCTTACTAATACAGAGATCTGCTCAATTGCGACTTTTCCCAAGCGCTCAAATGCAGTTTCCACTGCTTTTGATGCCGCAAACGGCGTTGCCTTTTTGGGACCCTTAAAGCCTAGATTGCCGGAAGAAGCCCAGGAAAGCACGCTTCCCTTCTCATCTGTAATTGTTATCAATACGTTGTTGTAAGAAGCTTTGATGTAAACTTTGCCGTTTTTTATGCCGGCGACTTTCTTTCCAGCATTTTTGGACGCCAAGCCAGCCTCGGATTCATCCGATTCTTTTAATACCTCTTCTTCAGGTTTTCCTGCTACGCGTTTTTTACCCATAATTTATTATTTGCTAACTGCTGACCGTCTACCGCAAACCGCTTAACGACGATTGACAGTAACATGTGTACGGTTGTCGGTATGCGGTAGACGGTATGCTGTCGTCAGTTAGCATTAGTCATTTTATTATTATGTTGGGCTCGCTGACGGCTTGCGGCCCGAACCCATGGTCTTGCGAACGTTGCCACGCACGGTGCGTGAGTTGGTTCTGGTGCGCTGGCCGCGTGTCGGCAAACCTTTTGCGTGTCTTGTTCCACGATAAGCTCCGATATCCTTCAAACGTTTAACATTTCCCGAGATCTCTCTGCGCAAATCACCCTCAATCTTATATACTTCCATTAAATTACGCAAGACATTGACCTCCTCAGCCGTAAGCTCTTTGGCTCGGCGGTCAGGACTAATTTTGGCTTGGGCTAAAAGTTTTTTACTCAAAGTCGGACCAACGCCAAAAATATAGGTCAATGATACCTCTATACGCTTATTCTCTGGTATTTCAACTCCTGCTATACGTGGCATAACAATAATTTAAATTTCAAAATCCAAATGTCAAATTACAAATGAATGTCAAAATCTAAAGTTTAAAATTTTGATATTGATCATTTGAACTTGATTTGACATTTGAAATTTAGACTTTGACATTTTGCATTTTACTTTATCCCTGTCGCTGTTTATGCTTCGGAGTAGTCTTGCATATAACAAAAATCACACCTCTGCGGCGGACTATTTTACACGATCTACACATTGTTTTTACGGATGCTCGTACTTTCATAGTTTTTAATCTAATTATAGCAATGCTCTAATTAGACTCGCGAAATAACGCAGACTTAACGCGGAAACACGCGGAAAGCAAGTTAACTTAATTGCTAAAATTACTTCTGACGATAAACAATGCGCCCCTTCGTAAGATCGTAGGGGCTCATCTCAACGGTTACGTGATCACCGGGCAAAATGCGAATAAAATTCACACGCATCTTCCCCGAAAGATGGGCTAGAATTTCTGGCTTTCCTTCTTCGCTTATCTGTACACGAAATGTCGTGTTGGGAAGCGCTTCAATTACAATACCCTCCTTTCTAATTACGTCTTTGTTCATATAAAGTATATTGAAAGATTAGCAAGATTGAGTTAAATCGTCAAGAGCGGCCTATGTTTGGGTTGTTTAGTGCTAGTACAGCCACGCCCCGCACTGTCATAATTATCTAATAAATTGCCTGTAGAGGCAAGTTCCCATAACCTAAATCGTTAAAAAGGCTCCGAAGTTACTCGGAGCCAATAATATTAAAAAGTAAATTCTGGTAAAACTACTTTGGGAAGATCTGGGTCTGGCTTTAACACAAAGCTAATATCCTGGCCATTTACCTTGCATATAAATCGGCCGGAATCGATATCCGCTCGCATCACTTTAAGGCAAGCCTCAAAATCCCCTTCTACCAATACCCCGCCCCCAAACATCATGCCACACTGCATCATTAGGTTAATCGATGTTCCAAAATCATCGACGACAATGTATCCGTCACGGTCAACGTACACGCCGCCTTCAAATGGCTTGCATTGATATCCCGCAAGCGTCCGCTCAACTAGCCCTCTTAAATCGCGAATATATCCGTACGAAGGCTTGCCCAGGGCATTCCCATAGCCAAGCTCGTAAGCCGTGCCATCGTCCATGCACACGCCACGGAACGAGTTGCAGTTCGCGACCACGAAATGGCATTGCTGAATCTGCTGAATGTCGCCGCGATAAATTTTCATCGCGGTGTCCATGCCGCCATTAAAATCTATGCCGGAGTTGTTATCCATCGGATGAAGAGGCGTAAAACCGTACTTACGGCATAGTTGGCGCTGAATTTCAGCATTCTCAACCGCGTTGGGAAGAAACACCTCGGGACCAGCTAGATAAAGCTTTGGCCGCATTTTATCTCCTCCATTAAAAACTTCATTAAGATTATCAAATATATTATCGAACATCGAGAGCCGCCGAAGAATACTCTAGCATCTTTGGTCTTATGACTACCTTCTTCTCGTCGCTTCGCTCGATATGTCCGGCATAACACGCGCCAAACCTATTAGGATACGAATATCCTTCGAGTACATCCAAAACTTTCTTCACGTCTGCTTCTGGTACATAAATGGCAAAACCTGCTCCCATATTGAAGTTGCCGTAGGCTTCCTGATCATCTATAGGACCCTGCTTTTGTAAAAAATCAAAAATCGGCAGTTGCTTGGGCAAAGATTCAATAATATAGGCAAAAGGTTGCGTTGCGCGCATGAGCTTGCGCCAACCATGACCTGTAATGTTTACAGCGTAATGAATATTCACGCCTCGATTTAGGCAATCTTCTACCAATGGGGTATAGATGCAAGTAGGGTCTAGAAGCGCATCTCCATAGGTTCGTCCATCACTAAGTTGAGTGAGGTAACCGTCCGGCAACCTATCAGCAATCTTTCGAGCCATAGTAAGGCCGTTAGCATGTATCCCCGAGCTCTCGATCATAATAATTGCATCGCCATGCTGGATATTACTTGTTGCGATCAATCGCTTTTTTGGCTTAATGATACCTATTGCCGAGCCAGATAAAACAAAAGTTCCTGGAATGATAATGTCTTTAAGAGTAGGAGTTTCCCCTCCGCCCCACGTACAACGAGCTAAGTCGCAAGCCTTCTTGTGTCCCTCGATAAGATCCATGCATCGCCTCTCGTCATCAAACCAACTTGAATCGCCGACAGCAAGATGCATAGCTACTGAAAGAGGCAACGCGCCAAGTGTAACCATATCATTAACAATCATTGCCACATTGCATTGCGCGATATTACCGTAATAATACTTCCCCGTAAGACGATGCATTGCGTCAGCAATGAGACTCTTTGTACCAAGTCCTTCTTCGACATGAGCGAGATAACTGTCTTCTGTCTCAATAAGATAAACGCTTTCTCCCCTGCTCGTTCGTACTTCCTTAAACTCTCCATTATTGAATCGACTAATATTACCTGCGGTTTCGCGCGCCGCGAGTTGCGCCATTCGCTTAAATGGATCCATGGCCTCGTAGTCAACACCAACACCAGCGTATGTCATTTTTTTGTCCATCACCCACTCCTTGTCAGATTATTGCCCGCCGCCAAAGAAAAAGCCCTATTTGAAACAGGGCTTAAGAAATCAAAGAATTACTTCTTCTTTGATTTCTTTGGCTTTTTCTTTTCTCTGCGCGGAGCGCTATTTCCTTTTGCCATAAAATGTATGTATTTACATTAACTAAAGACCTTTAGTGTCTAAATATATTATAGCATAATAAATCTATCTACCAACTTTCTAATAGCTCGTTTGCATTAACTACTCGAGCAAACAAATAAGGAAAGGTATGGTCCAAAAGCTCTTTTTGTATATTTTGCCTAATAGGAACGTCTGTAGTTTCCACTAAATCCCTTAAAACTACAAAGTTATAACCCTTGGAAAAGCCGCCTGCTACCGTAGCCAGCACACAGCCATCGGTAAAAGCGCCGGCGATTACAATATATTTGATGCCTCTTTTTTGCAGATCTTCTTCTAAAGCAGGGTTTGCTATGGCATCGTTGGTATTCTTCACTATTACTAAATCGTTTTCCTTGGGCTCAATTCCGTAGAATTGCTCGGGAAAACCCGTAGTATCTTTTGAATAATACGCGAATCTGGAATCGGAATAGAGATTGTTAATGTTTTCAGCCAAATATTCTTTAGTCCAAGGGACATTTTTGGTAAACACTATCAACCCGCCAATTTTATTGCGATACTCTTCAATAAACCTAGCGAGTCTAGGAACCATCATTCTAATTTTTGAAAAATGAATACCCCACTCCGGAATCTCGCATTTTTCATTGGCGCTGGAATTAATAACGTCAATAACAAGAAGAGCAGAATTTGCAGTATTCATTTCTGGAAATGGTTTCATAGATATGTATTTGCGGGGGCTGAGAGAATCGGACTCCCGATCGTGATTTTGCCTGCCCGCCATACTTGCGGGAGTGCCAGGACTCGAACCTGGATACCTAGTTTTGGAGACTAGAGTCCTGCCGTTGGACGACACTCCCATAGAGGCAAGGTAGGCGGGGAGACCACAGTTATACCACTTAACTAAGCCCCCCGACTAAATTAGAATTTCCAATTTCGAATTTTGAATAAAATTAGAATACTTTAATATCCTAATTCTTAAACAACCCAAATGTCATCTCGAGGCGCTTTGCGACGAGAGATCTCTCGCGCCACGCTCGAGACGACAAACTTACCAAAACGCTTATTTCCCTTTCTTCTTGCCTTCGGAGTGCTTGGTATGAGATCCGCATTCTTTGCAGAACTTCATATATTCAAGCTTGCGTTCTACCTTCTTTTTGTTCTTTGATGACCAGTAATTCACATTACTGCACTTTGAACACTGGAGTTTAATGAGATTATCTTGTGACATATGTGATAGAATTTGTTCGAAGCGAAGCGAGATTACAAATTCATCATCCCGCCCGCATCCCGCGTGGCGGGATTACATTTAATTATATCTTACGGCTTGGCGTGAACCCCGAGGGAGGGGTAATACCAAGTTACCTTGAGCCTGAGGGCGGGATTGAACCGCCGACCTCGTCCTTACCAAGGACGCGCTCTGCCAACTGAGCTACCCAGGCTATTATATACGTGGGCGGTGAGAGAATCGAACTCCCGTAGGCATGAAGCCAGCAGATTTACAGTCTGCCCCGATTGACCGCTCCGGCAACCGCCCAATAGCACGCCTGAAATTGGCAGGGTGTGCAACGTCAGTATCTTACCATATATTAGCAGAAAGTTTAATAAGGACAGGGACTGTAAGCCCCAAATCCCAATGACCAATGCCCAATCAAATCCTAATACTCAAAATCTCAAAAACGTTTTGGTCATTTAGTCATTAGGTCATTGATTGGTCATTTGAAATTGGTCATTGGTCATTCTCTTACGATAAACTCAGCAAAAAAGATTATAAATTGAATTCGTTTACCAAGCTAAGAGCCCCAACCCTTATTTCATTCCTTTCTTTCGTCTCTTTTCCTCATCCTCATCAAGAACAACCTTGCGAATACGTACATTGAGTGGGGTGATTTCCACCAACTCATCATCGCCAATATACTCAAGCGCATCTTCCAACGTCATCACCCTTGGCTCATCAAAGTGCTCGGACACGCCTTCACCCTTTGAGCGCATGTTGGAAAGCTGTTTTTCTTTGCACACGTTAACAGCAATATCGTCACCTCTGCTATTCTGCCCGACAACTTGCCCCTTATATACTTCCTGGCCAGGTCCGACAAAAAGCGTTCCACGATCTTGCACGTTTAGCAAGCCATACAAGCGCGTTGTGCCTGTTTCGTGCGCTACAAGTGAACCGTGTTCGCGCTCCAAAACCTTGCCACCCTTTGGGTGGTAGGCATCGAACAAAGTGTTGATAATCCCAAGCCCGCGCGTATCAGTTAAAAATTCGTTGCGATAACCAAACAAGCTCGCTGTTGGCACACGGAACTCGAAGTTCGTTACGCCATTATCTGTTTTCATGTTTATAAGCTGACCTTGGCGGCTGCCTAATTTCTGAATAATAACGCCGCCATATGGTTCAGGAACATCAATAAACAACAGCTCGTACGGCTCCATTTTTTGCTTCGGCCCGCTGGAGCCATCTGGCAAAAGGGGCCCGTCAATTTCTTTTTCAATAACCTGCGGGCGTGATACTTGAAACTCATATCCTTCGCGGCGCATGCGCTCGATAAGAATAGCGAGGTGAAGCTCTCCACGGCCTGAAGCAATCCATCCGCCATTTATATCTTCAATGCGCAAAGCCATATCTGTTTCAAGCTCCTTGTAAAGACGATCGCGGATTTGGCGTGACGTGCTGTACTCGCCTTCCTTTCCCGCAAATGGCGAAGAGTTTATGGAAAAAGTCATCTTCACTGTTGGCTCGTCAATTTTTAACAAAGGAAGCGCAGTAGGGTTTTCAACAGAGGCGATTGTTTCGCCGATATTAATCTCCTGAATTCCTGAAATTGCCGCTATATCTCCCGCCTCAACGCTCGCTGCTTCTACACGGCCAAGTCCAACGAAAGTCATCAAGCTTGTAAGCTTGTATTTCTTTATTTCTCCCAAGTGGTTAATATGCGACACTTCTTGCCCCGCGCTAATTGTGCCGTTATAGACGCGGCCGATAGCAATACGCCCGCGGAAAGGGTCGCTCGTAATATTTACCGCCAACATTTGAAGAGGACTTTCTGGGTCTCCACCCGGAGCTGGAATGTGTTTTTCAATCGCATCAAAAACAGGCTTAATGTCTTGCATTGCCTCAAGGTTATTTTCATTTCCGGCTTTGCCAAGTTTTGCGGAAACATATAGCACTGGAAAATCCAAAGTCGCGTCATCAGCGCCAAGCTCAACGAACAGATCGAACGTTTTGTCCAGTACGTGATTTACTCGAGCGTCCGGACGGTCAATTTTGTTTATTACCACGATAATCTTATGCTTCATTTCCAGCGCCTTTTTCAAAACAAAACGTGTTTGCGGCATCGGACCTTCCTTGGCATCAACAAGCAACAGACATCCGTCAGCCATTTTCAACACGCGCTCAACCTCACCGCCGAAGTCGGCGTGGCCTGGGGTATCAATAATATTTATTTTTATTTTACCCGTCGGCTCGTCCGCCAAAGCTTTAGCGTCGGCGGAAGGATTCCATATTACCGATGCGTTCTTAGAAAAAATAGTAATTCCACGCTCGCGCTCAAGCTCGTTGCTATCCATTATGAGCTCGTTCTGCGCTACTTCTTTCTCCAGATGAGTTTTTGATTGGCGCAGCAAAGCATCCACTAAAGTGGTTTTGCCGTGATCTACGTGGGCTATGATAGCTACATTTCTAATTTGAGACATAAAATTAGGACTTGCGCGTTTGGCGCATTTCGTTGTTGCGGGCTCCGTTCCTCGACGCCGTATACTATATACGGCTTACTCCAGTACTCACCCGCGCCTAGAACTGCACTCAAACGCGCAAGTCCGCAATATATACAAAAGAAAAATCCGCCCAAAGGCAGATTGGCTCCTTGTCTAATGATTATATCAGAAAAATGACCTTATTGCAATAGCTGTAGCCCTATCCTAGGGTCGTCAGACGACCCTAGGATAGGGCAGGTTTTGCGCAAGACTGACTTCTACAACGAACCCTGCAACCGAATAACCCTCGCTATAAAGCGAGGGTTATTTTAACCTAACTCATTTAATTCGTAGCAGCGGCCTGTTTCTGTAATAACTGCTGTAATAGTTGGTGATCATGTAATAGTTGCTGCAACTGATCTTGGTTAATACATGTATTGCCCGCGCATAAAGTATCCCCAATTACGGTATCCGCAGTCACCCTATCCGCCACAATTTCCTTCACCTGCAAAATCCCCTCTTGAATATACACGCCTAGCTTACGCAGACCTGCTTGAATGTCGCTAATAATGTAATCAATCACTGAAGTAGAAGCTGGGGAGTTTGAAGCTGTGCCTACCGTGCCTAGCGAGTTTAGCGTAAGCGCTCCATATGGATCCGCAAACCCCACGCTCACAAAGACAAGGATTGCGCCGACTGTTTCATTGTTGCATTGTTTCATTGTTTCATTGTTGCATTGCTCCATTGTTGCATTGCTACATTGCTTCATTGTTGGTAGAGCCATGGAGCAATCAAAAGATTCTAGCGCTCTGCCAATGACTACTCCTGGCTTAGTGGCTTTCATTGCTACTCCTGGTATTGAGGAAGAGGTAAGATAGTCCCCTGCCTGTATGGAACCGTTCTCCATGGTTACCTTGACTGGCACGCGTCCTGTTAGGGCAACGGGCTGATGGTTGCCTTGCTGAAGCTGGCCTATGACAATGGCGGGGTTGGTGGAGATAATGCCGATGATGTTTGTTTGGTAAGCAGAGGTTGATTTAACGACCGCGGGGTTTTGTTCTGTGCTGGTACTGGATATTGACACGATGTCTCCAGGTTCTCCGTCTCCTTCCACCAGATACTCTTCGGCAAGGTCTCCGAAGAACTGTGTGCCGTTGTCTCTGTTGCTGTTAATGAGCAGGGAGGTGGAAGATATGGCGATGCCGATGCGGTAGGTACCGGTAGCAGGGGCTTGACTCATGCTTCCGTCTGCGACGGCATAGTAGGAAGCGCCTACTACGAGTCCGGAGTGGATAGCGGAGACTCCCGCGATAATAACAGATACGGTTTGGCCGTTGGTTTTGCTTGCGCTGGCAATTCCTACTACCATGTGCCGCGGGGTAAGAAAGTTTTCCGCGCCGTAGGAGGAAATGGTGGTGGCGGAGATCAGGCCGACGTTAGCCGCGACGATTGAAGAGCTCCCTGTGTCCTGATAGCTTACCACAAAGTGAGTGGAGTCAAGGGCGGAGACAGAGATGTGTTGGGAGGTTGCCGAGTTAAACACATTTTCAGCTCCATACGAGGAAATGGTAGTAGCGCCGTCTGTCAGTCCCACAATGGCAGTGCCGTAGTTGGAGTTGCCGGCGTCATAATAGCTTACCACAAAGTGGGTGGAGTCAAGGGCGGAAACAGAGATGTAGGCAGAGTTTGCCGAGTTAAACACATTCTCCGCGCCATAGGAGGAAATGGTGGTGGCGCCGTCGGTTAACCCCACAATGGCAGTGCCGTAGTTGGAGTTGCCTTCGTCCCGGTAGCTTACCACAAAGTGAGTGGAGTCGAGGGCGGAGACAGAGATCCAGGTGGAGGTTGCCGAGTTAAACACATTCTCCGCGCCATACGAGGAAATGGTGGTGGCGCCGTCGGTTAACCCCACAATGGCAGTGCCGTAGTTGGAGTTGCCGTCGTCCCGGTAGCTTACCACAAAGTGGGTGGCGTCAAGAGCGGAGACAGAGATGTAGTTGGAGGTTGCCGAGTTAAACACATTCTCCGCGCCGTAGGAGGAAATGGTGGTGGCGCCGTCTGTCAGCCCCACAATGGCAGTGCCGTAGTTGGAGTTGCCTCCGTCATAATAGCTTACCACAAAGTGGGTGGAGTCAAGGACGGAAACAGAGGTGTAGAGGGAGCTTGCCGAGTTAAACGTAACAGGGGTGCCGCAGGTGGAGGTTGTGCCGGATACGGAGCAGACAACTGCTTTGCCCGCGGCGGAGTTGTCGTTGTATGCCACCACGTAGTGGGTGGCGTCAAGTTTATCGACAGACACATAGGTCGCTGTTCCTGAAGGCGCGGTAAAACCTGTAGCAACAGTGCCGTCGGGGTTTAAGGCAACAACGTCTCCTTGGGTGATTGTGCCTGAAGCAGTGAAGTTCTGGGTAAGCTGGGTTGACGAGCCTCCCGCAGCCGCCTGGAACGTAGGATCAACTCCAGCTCCGTTGGAGGTAAGAAC
>JACPHP010000014.1 GCA_016188605.1 Candidatus Spechtbacteria bacterium
AATCAACGAGTCCAGCTATTCCTACGCTGCAAGGCATTGAATATCATGACTGCTCTTGGTATGCCGGACTCCTATGTTGTTGAGTAAATCCTGAATACACTAGGTGAAAACTATCGTGTTCGGGATTTACTCAACAACGCCGATTTGAGTTGTAGTTTTGCGATTTGCGATTTGAGTTTTGAGATAATATATTGTCGCAAACGACAAATTAAAATTTTCGTATTTAGTTTATCATCTGAATTTGTTCCACTCACCTATTATACATCGGCAACTCAAACCAAAAAGTAGATCCTTTGCCCTCCTCGGATATAAACCCGATTCTGCCATTCATTTTATTTATTGCCGCTTGCGCGATGAAAAGCCCCAACCCCGTCCCCTCTGTTTGGCTATGCACGACGTTATGCGAACGAAAAAATTTCTGAAATATCATTTTTTGCTCTTCAACCGGAATACCAACGCCTTGATCTATAACATCCACGCGCGCGTAGCCGTCTTTTTGCGTAAGTGTTACTGATACAGACCCATTGTCGTTACTATACCGAATCGCATTATCAACCAAATTTTCAAAAACCATTTTTGTATATTCTTCATCGGCCATGACTTCGGGAAAAGAATTCGGTATCTGCGCAACAATTTCAGTATGATGCGCTTTGGCGTAGGGCTCCATTACCTTTATTATGCGCATAATGAGATCTGAAAGCGATAATGGTTTAGTATGCAGCTGAAACATTTGCCCTTCTATGCGCGATACATCCAGCATATCATTAACAATCGCAACCATGTGTTCGTTATACGCGCGGATTATTTCCAAATATTCCCTATCTTTTGGCCGCAAAGACGACGACTCGTCAGCGTACAAAAGATTCAACGTCCATTTAATTGATGAAAGCGGAGCGCGCAGCTGATGCGAGGCAATATTAACAAATTCAGTTTTTGTGATACTGGCTCGCGCAAGCCGCTCAAAACTTTGCACGACTATATATCCAATGATAAATACCACCACCGAAACGATACTCACGCTTCCAATTACAACCTCTGTTTCGCTATACATACTAGCAATAAAGTATGTGCCGAGGGTAGATATGATAGTAAAAACCCCCATTATAATAAATAGAAATGGGGGACATTCCCAAAGCGAAAGGCCAAGCCTCCTACATTGTTTCCAAAATAAAAGTTGATCGAGCATAAGCGTATTACTATTATACCCTGTTACGGGATTTTGACCAAAAGAGAGATTCTTGGTATACTTGGGACAATAAAGAAAAATGTCAAAATCCAAATTACAAAGTCCAAATGAATACTAAAATCCAAATGACGAATGTCAATTTAGGCTTTTGATTTGGTATTTGTCATTTATTTGACATTTGTAATTTGGATTTTGGATTTTAAATTGACGGGGTGTAGTATACTGGCAGTACACGTCCTTTGGGAGGATGGAGACTGGGTTCGATTCCCAGCACCCCGACCAAATTCATAAACGAAACTCGCCTTAGCGATCTACTAACGGGCCGTACCCGCCATAGCTCGCTTCTGCGAGCTATGGCGGGTATCGTATAACGGCATTACTCCTCTCTTCCAAGGAGGTGACACGGGTTCGACTCCCGTTACCCGCTCCAGAAATAGTACCTTGCTAAGTTTAGAGAAAGGAATTATTTAATGAGCAAGCAAATGTCATGTATCCATGAATGCCAATGTCTTTGCCATCAGTCAAGCTTACACATTTCTCATATAAGGCCGTGTTGTATCTTGTGTGACAAATGCGAGCAAAATATTACAACCGCCCCATACAACAATCATTTGAAACAGTGCCATAGGCAAAAAGAGGGCGCAATAATGCCAGGCCTGCTTCAATGTCCGTATGAATGTATAAACTGTCATTATAATATTCATATTTCTTGTGCTGAGACGTGCAAAACATGCAAACTCTATCACAAGATAATTAATTGCTACCTTCATAAAAATCTGTAAATCGTCTCGCTAGTAAACGCATAAAAAAGCTCTTCGATGCTTCGAAGAGCTTTGCTATTTTTACCAATTCTGTACCACGGCCGTAAATGCTAGTTTAGACATGACGCTGCCGCCATCATTTCTAATGACGCCATACGAATTATTATCCGGCGCGCACCATCCAGCTGGACCATCGCAATTCCAAAGATCAAGCCAAAGCCATAGCCCTGTGCCTATGCACCCTGCATTTTGCGCCGCACGAATGCAAAGCGCCAGCACATCCCGCTGAAGAATCTCCCCTCCCCATGTGGTGTAATGCCCAAATTCCACAAGCAGAAGCGGAAGATTAGTCAACGCTTTAATAATGCGCATGTTCCCGGTGAGCACGTTTTCGGCAAGAGGAATCTGTGGCGCGTCTTTCACGTTTAACGCGCCCTGCACATCGCGATACATGGTATAGGTAAGCACACCAACACCGGCTTTAGCAATCGCTATCGTACCCTCACGCGTTCCTCCGCCCGCCCAAATGCTATCTCGCGAAATGCCTCTCCCTACTAAATAATTTACGGCTTGGGTCAGGTTACTTATAATTATTGACTTGCGGGCATCATTGTCAACCCATAAAATATCAATCTCTTGCGACAGATTGTACACAATACTAGATCCAAAAGCATCAACAATCTGCCCCCACCAGTCAATGCCCGACGAAGAAAAATAACGTAGCTTATCTCCCCAAACCACAGCTATCATACCACTCGCCTGCACTCGCCCAACAAGCCATTGCAGCCTGCTTAAACTGTACCCAGACGCAGGATAGTTAATAGATTCCGTGGGAATGATTACGTGCGTCACGCGATTTTGCGCAAAACTTGCTATCAGCCAATTGCACTCTGCCCTTCCAGATTCTGTATCAAGTACCTTCCAAAACCCAAGACCCTCACTCATGAGGAAGTTAATAGCACGAATTTGCATTTAAAATACCTCCTATCTATTCTCTATAGTGGGGACGATATTCGGTCATAACACGCAAAGAATAATAAAACAACCCCATCCTGCAAATGCGGAACGGGGTTGTTTTCAAAACGAAACTTGCAATTATTATCGCGTTGCTTCTTTTAACGACTTGCCTGCCTTAAACTTAGGAACTTTCATTGCTGGGATCTGTAGTTTCTCTCCTGTCTTTGGGTTAACACCTTGTCGTGCCGCGCGATGAGAAACTTGAAATGTTCCGAAACCAGTTAATGCTACCGAACCTCCTTTGCTCAAAGTTGAGCTGATGGCATCAAGCATTGCTTCTAGCGCGTCTCCTGCCGCTTTTTTTGTTATATCTGCTTTGGATGACATTACGTCTAACAGTTGATCTTTGTTCATAGAAATTTTTTATTTTTGACTTACAAATTATTTTGTATTTGGTAGATCCGACCTTTACCCGCCATTTTATGCGGAGTATTGCTTTCATATATATTATACGCAAATAACTAGTAAATAAGCAACTATAGGTACCATAATTTCAAAATCCAAATTACAAATGTCAAATGAATGTCAAAGTCTAAAGTTCAAAACTTTTGTCATTAAGTCATTTGGATTTCATTTGTAATTTGACATTTGGACTTTGAAATTAAAATCCAAATAGATTCTAAATATTCATCTCCTTATACATAGTCAATAATTTCTCTAAGTTGCTGTATGCTTTTTGCATTCCCATCTCTATTAACATCTATCAGGGCTGCGCCAATTTCCGCCCTGCCATTATCAACCACTTCTTTCTTTGCAGGCATTTGCGTAAGGAATCTATCTATTACTGATCTTGGCTCAAGCCCAATTGATGAATTAAATGGACCTACCATACCGGCGTCTGTAAGGTACGCGGTGCCAGCAGGCAAAACTTGCGCGTCTGCGGTTGGCACGTGTGTATGAGTTCCCACAAGCGCGGAAATTCTTCCATCGAGATAAAATCCCATCGCGCGCTTCTCCGAAGTAGTCTCCGCGTGAAAATCAACAAAAATCGCGTCCGCGTGCTCTTTATCATCGTCATCTTGCTTGAGCGTGAACCGAGAAAGAATGTCGTCCATAGCGCGAAACGGCGAATCAACTTCAGCGCGAATGAATGAACGCCCGAGGATATTGCACACTAGCAGTTTTTGGCTGCCCGCCATTGCGGTGCGGTATCCCTTGCCGGGAGAGCCTGGTGGAAAATTTTCCGGGCGGACAAGTGTCCACGTGGGATCCTGAAGCATACTTTTAGCCTCGCCATCATCCCAAATGTGATCGCCCGAAGTAAACACGGTGAATGTATGCATATCGCGCAATTCGCCCAGTGTTACCTCATTTATACCATTGCCGTGCGCAATATTTTCCACATTAGCAATAATCGCATCTGGTGAATACTTTTCCTGCCAAATAGGCACTATTTTTTTTAGCGCTTCTCTACCAGGACGGCCGAATGTGTCACCGAAGAATATTATACGCATGGAATAATATGCTATGAATAATTAAGAATAAATAGTTTAATAACGAACGCTAATTTCAAAATCCAAATGTCAAATTACAAATGAAATCCAAATGACTTAATGACAAAAGTTTTGAACTTTAGATTTTGACATTCATTTGACATTTGTAATTTGAATTTTGACATTTAATGGCGAGCGCGCCTATCTCGCGTACTCAATCGCTCTCGTCTCCCTAATTACCACGACTTTAATTTCACCAGGGTACTGAAGGTCGGATTGCACTCTGTTTGCAATGTCGTGCGCCAAAGTTTTTGCCGTTAAATCGTCAATAGTCTCTGGTGTCACAAATACGCGCACTTCGCGGCCTGCTTGAATTGCATATGCTTTTTCAACGCCAACAAAGGAAGTCGCCACCTGCTCCAATTCGGATAGACGACGAATATAATTTTCCAGCGTATCCTTGCGCGCGCCCGGACGAGCTGCGGAAATCGCATCGGCGGCTTGCACGATGCGCGATTCGAGCGTTTCATAAGGATATTCTTCGTGGTGCGATTGCATCGCCTTGATCACGTCTTCAGACACACCAAATTTTTTAAGTAAGTTGCGACCTATCTCCACATGCGACCCCTCCACCTCATGATCTATAGCTTTTCCAATGTCGTGGAACAAGCCGCTCTTTTTGGCAATCATAACATCCGCACCAATTTCCGCGGCAAGCGCGCCCGCAATATGGCACACCTCCAGTGAATGCATCAAAACATTCTGACCGTAACTTGTGCGGTATCGCAAACGGCCAAGAAGCCACACAAGCTTTGGGTCTATACCGACAATACCGGCATCGTACATTGCCGCTTCTCCCGCCTCGCGAATCTTGTCGGAGATTTCCTCTTTTGATTTCATCACCGCTTCTTCAATACGCGCGGGCTGAATACGGCCGTCGGCGATAAGCTTTTCGAGGGTCAATTTTGCAATATGCCTGCGCACTGCGTCAAAACCGGAAATGACAATTGCCTCTGGGGTATCATCAATGATAAGCTCTACGCCAGTCATTTTTTCAAGCGTTTTTATGTTCCTTCCCTCTTTGCCTATGATGCGTCCTTTTATTTCGTCACTTGGTAGAGAAACTGTTGTAGTGGTGATTTCCGCTGTTTGAGGAGCGGCGTAACGCTGTACCGCAACAGTGACAATATCTTTGGCGCGCGCGTTTAATTCATCACGTCCATACTGCTCCAATTTTTCCATGTGAGCATAGAGTTCTGTTTTGTAATCTTTTTCAACATTAGAAAAAAGCTCTTGTTTGGCTTCAGCAACGCTAAGTCCTGATACACGCTCAAGCTCTTTTGTTTTTTGATTGTGCAGCTCTTCAACATTTTCTTTAATCGCGCGCACTTGCTCTGTTTTTTGTTGCAGTTCTTGTTCTTTTTGTGCGTAGCTTGCCTCGCGCGCGTCAAAAAGTTCATCTTTCTTCAAAAGACGTTGTTCTAGTCTTGCGAGTTGTTTTTTGGTTTCTTGTTCTTCGCGTTTTACTTCTTCAAGAATTTGCGCGGCCTTATCTCGCGCCTGCGAAAGAGTGGATTGGGCTTTAGCTTGCGCGTCTGCGGTAATCTTGCTCATACGGGCTTCTAGCGAACCTTCTTGCTTCTTGGCTATTGTTTGACGACTGTAGTATCCAAGAAAAACTCCTATTACCAACGCAACGAACCCCACTAAAAAGGGAAGATATGCTGTCATAGATTAGTTTGATGATTAAAATTAACATTGTGCTGCATTATTCTATCTGCAATGCAATGTAGGCAGGATAGCATTTTTCAAAGCTCGTGTCAAAACAAACGAGGTTTTGAATACAGAATCAAGAATACTGAATACGGGAACGTCTGCTAAACAGTTAGTATTCTGTACCAAACAAAAACAACACAAAGTGTTATAATACTAATATGCCTGACAAAAAAAAATTTATTCTAGCCATTCTTGACGGATGGGGAATTGCGCCGCAGCGTCCGGGCAATGCCGTTTTTGAAGCAAAAACACCAACAATGGACGTTCTTACGAGGAGTTATCCTTATTTTTTACTGCAAGCATCTGGTATCGGCGTTGGTCTTCCGTGGGGAGAGGAAGGAAATAGCGAAGTTGGACACCTTAATATCGGCGCCGGCAAAATTGTATTTCAATACCTTCCTCGCATTATTGCCGCTATCCGCGATGGATCTTTTTTTCAGAACCCTGCATTTCTAAAGGCAACCAACCATGTGAGACAAAATAATTCTACCCTTCACATGATGGGCCTTTTATCTTCAGGCAGCGTACATAGCTATATTGACCATCTTTATTCGCTTCTCACCCTAGCAAAACAACAAGAAATCGACAATGTCGTTGTGCATGTATTCACTGACGGCAAGGATAGCCCCCCAACCGAAGGAGCGACGTTTATACGCAATTTGCAAGAACGTATGAGCTCAGAACAGACGGGGGCTATGGGCACTATAATGGGCAGAAACTACGCGATGGACCGTAATCAGCGCTGGGAGTTAACGCGCCGCGCGTACAATTTGCTCACAAAAGGTATTGGAAATAAAACCACCGATCCCGTCGCCTATCTTCAAAATTCGTATGCTCAAGGGATTAATGATACCGATATCGAACCGGCTGTCATTGTGCCGCCTAACAGTCCCGATCAACCCCCTGCTTTAATAAAAGACAATGATGCTATCATTTTTTTTAATTTCCGCGAGGATAGCGCGCGACAGCTAACGCGAATATTTGTGATGCCGCCAGCGCAAGAAAATATCGAGGTTGAGGAAGGAGAGGCATACCAACAACTAAAAAACATAGTATTTGTTGGATTGACAAATTACGATCCGCTTCTTCCTATTGATGTTGCGTTTATGAATGAAACCATTGCTTGGCCGCTAGGGCGCGTCCTATCAAAGGCGGGATATCACCAGCTTCATATTGCAGAAACCGAAAAATATGCGCACGTGACATACTTTCTAAATGGCCAACAGGAAAGGCCATTCGAGGGCGAAGAGCGCCAGCTTATTCCGTCGGTAGGCACGCCGCACTACGACCAGTTCCCCGAAATGGGCGCGCCGAAGATAACGCAATATATAGAAGAGCACTTCAGTAGGTTCGACTGCGCGATAGTAAACTATGCAAACGCCGACATGCTGGGGCACACCGGCAACCTTGCCGCAACGATTGAGGGCGTGCGTACGGTGGACACATGCATCAATCGGCTGCTTGCTCTAGCGCAGGGGAATGATGCCTATCTTTTTATCACCGCGGACCACGGCAACGCGGAGCAGATGCGCGACCCGCGCACAGCAACCATACGCACACAACACACCGTAAACCCCGTTCCCTTCTTGGTGGTACACGAGTCGCTACGCCATCATGGCATGTTCGTAGGCATTGCGGGACAGGAGCCAACGGGGTTGCTTTCAGATGTAGCGCCCACTATTTTGCATCTAATAAATATACTCCCTCCCCCGACTATGACAGGCAAAAACTTGTTAGCAGGGTAATACATCAACGAATAACGAATCCGATACGAATTTACGAATACAAAAACCCCTCAAAGGGGATTTTTGCAACAGTGCTTATGTTTTACCCTACTGCGGCTTCACTTCCTTAAACTGTGGCAGAGGAGTTTTGATGGTTCCCAAAGATTTCTCTACAGAACAGCTACCGACGTTATTTGTTGCTGTAAGCGTGGCGGTTTGATCGCCAATAGTATTAAATGTTACCACAGGATTTTGACTTGTGTTATTCGTGCCATTTTGATATGTGGCATTGGTAATAACCCACAACCAACCTTGAGTGGAAGAATAAAAATTAGTGGCGTCTGTAAAGAACACGTATTCATTCTCACTAATATTGGCAATAGATGGTTGCCATGTGAAGTTTACTGACGGGAGAGGGTTTTGTGGAGTTGTAAAATTAGGTCCATTAGCCCAACCGGAAGAAGCAGCCAAGCTGTCAAATGCCTGAACTCGCCAAAAATAGCTGGTATTAAACTGAAGGTTGGATGTTGGCGGCAAAGAAACCATAATGCTTCTGCTTGTTGATGGGGTTGTGACTACTCCGGTATCAATAATAAGAGTGCTAAAATCGCTATCGGTAGCAACCTGTAACTGATATGAGGTTTGAGTTGAACCATCTTCTGCGTCAGAAAAATTCCAGGAAAACTGCTGATACGTGGGAGAGGCGCACACGCTTACGGTATTGGTGGAAAGATCGCTTACCGTTGGCGGAGTATTGAATGAGCCCTTTACGGCGTATTGCACGCCACTTCCATCCGTTTGGCTATTAAAGCTTATCCAGCCGACCACATCTCCACCCCACGCCCAGCCGCTAAACTCTTTTGTGACCTTGGTGAAGATAACGCCATAAGACGCGCCACCATCGCTCGAATCTTTAGCCAGTTTTATCCAGCCATCCCATCCGCCAGAATTTGCATTCGGACCAACGCCGCCCGTACAATCTCCATTTGGTGAACCTGCGCAGGCGCGCGCCCAACCCGATGTTTCTTCAGACGATAAATTTAACTTAGCTGAATTATTAGGAGCGCCTGGATACGGACCAACTGGATCAAATTTAATCCAGCCAATATTCTCCGACCAGGCGTAACCGGTTAGCTGTTCCGTTGCAACGGTATAATTCACACCATAACTTTGGCCGCCACCAGCACCCGAATCTGTATCATTAAAACTAATCCACCCTATATTCTCCGACCAGGCAAAACCAGACACATTATCTGTGGCAGATGCATGCGCTTCTTTTACCTTATTGCTGTGCGTCTGCCAAATAATAAAGATACTTGCGGCAACCATGCAAATTCCAAGAGCAAAGGCAAATGCGTGTTTAGAAAAATTTTGCATATAACCAATATAGTGTCATCTCGAGCTTAGCGCGAGAGATCTCTCGTCGTTGCTACGACTTCGAGATGACACAAAATAAATATTTATCAAGGATTACCTTGATTATAACACAGCTCTCGCTATTCCATAAGAATAGCGAGAGCTGTGTATAACGTATACTATTTGCGTTAATTGAGGTCAGGCTTCCACGAGCGCGTGGAAGCCTGACCTCTGCCTATGATTTAGGAATACTTGCTAATAGTCACATTCATATCTATAACTCCTGTTTTGTTTTTACTATCGCGTCAATCAGGCCGTAATCCTTTGCTTCCTCGGCAGACATATAGAAATCGCGGTCCGCATCGCGGTCGATCTTTTCTTTCTTTTGGCCGGTGTGGCTCGCCAAGATGCTATTAAGGCGCTCCTTGGTCTTAATAATCTGGCGCGCTGTAATCTCAACATCAACCGCCTGGCCTTCGGCGCCGCCCATCACCTGATGAATTAACATTTCCGCGTTGGGCAATGCTCGCCGCTTCCCTTTCGTGCCAGCCGTAAGAAGCACAGCTCCCATGGATGCTGCCATGCCAACACAAATCGTAGCCACGTCCGGCTTCACGTACTGCATGGTGTCATAAATTGCAAGACCAGCTGTGACAGACCCGCCTGGACTATTGATATAGAATTGTATGTCTTTTTTGGGATCCTGGCTCTCCAAGAACAAAAGCTGGGCAATGATACTATTTGCTACCATATCATCCACTGGACCGCCCAGAAAAATAATGCGCTCCTTTAAAAGACGAGAGTAAATATCGTACGCCCGCTCGCCGTATTGTGATTTTTCAATGACTGTTGGAATTAGGTTCATAGACGATAAATTATATTTTTATATTACATTTTTACGATGACCAATAGCATTGAGGCTCACAAAATGCTGAATTTCAAAGTCCAAATTACAAATGTCAAATGAATGTCAAAATCCAAATTACAAAACTTTTGACATTAAGTCATTTGAACTTGATTTGTAATTTGACATTTGGACTTTGTAATTAACTAGCTAGACTGTCTTCAGCATCTCCGCCACCTTCTCATTACGCAAAATGTTTTTCACTCGTCCACGCAGCGCCTCGCCGTCTCCATATACCTTTTCCGCCTCCTTGGCATTACGGAATTCTTGCAAATATTCGTTGGCGCGCTTTGTCACGTCTTCCTCGCTTGCCTCTATGTTCTCCTTCTTTGCGATTGCTCGTAAAACTAACGCCCCCTCAACTCGCTCTTTGGCTTTGTCTTTCCAAGAATCTTTTATTTCTTTCTCGGTTTTTTTAATTTGCGCCAAATATGCTTCTATGTTCATTCCCATTGAAGCAAGTTGTTCTTGAAACTCGCTCATCATCTTGTCTAATTCCTGCTCCAGTACAGTGCCGGCTATATGGATAGTGCTCTTTTTAGCAATCGCTTCCAAGATTTTAAGGAAGACGCGCTCGCCCTCCGATTTGTCTTTTTCAAACTTAATGCCTTCCGCAATGCTTGTCTTAAGAGCATCTAAATTATCAAAACCGCCAACGTTTTTTGCAAACTCATCGTTTATCTCCGGAACATGGCGCTCTTGCACCGATTCAACTTTAACGTGAAAATCAACCGCCTTGTCTTGAAGCGCTTTTTGCCCGTAATCCTTGGGGAAGGTAAGAGAAAAATCTTTCTCTTGACCCACGCTTAAGCCGACGAGTTCTTTTTCAAAACCAGGGAGCAAGCGATCCTCGCCAAGCACAAGTGTTTGGCGAGAACCTTCAAGATTCTCTTGCTTTACTCCTGCAATTCTACCCTCAAAAACAATATCAAGAACGTCGCTGTTTTGCGCCGCACGCGCAACCGCGCTTGTTGTAGCGCGGGATTTAGCCAGCCACTCAAGCGCGCTCTGCACTTCTTTTTCTTCAACTTTTATTTCTTTCTTTTCTTTTTCACGAACTTGGCTCGCAATCACCCGAAAATCAGGTAATATAATTTCTGGCAAAAATTCTACCGTTGCGCGATAGTGAAAATCGTTACCCGGCGCAAGCTGAAGAACCTCAACGTGCGGCGAAGCCACAACATCCAGCTTGTGCTCAATACAGGCATCCACAAAACTTTTCTCTAAAGCACGTTCCGCGGCTGTTTCCCATATCTTACCCAGACCAACCGTCGCAACTACCAAATCATCTGGCGCCTTACCCGGACGAAATCCTTTTAACGCCAGATTCTCGCTCAACTTCTTTGTGGCATGCGCGATATACGGTTTCATCTCTTCAACCGAAATAGTAACCTCAAACTGTTTTTCTGTTTCTGTTTTATTTGATAATTGAATTTCCATGGTATAAAATCTCAAAACTCAAAGCTTAAATCGCAAAACTGCAACTCAAATCTCAAAGCTTACAATCTAATTTGTCATCTCCCAAAGGGAGCCTTTGGCCCAAACGCAGTGAGGGATCTGAAGATTTTAGATTTAAGATTTAGATTTGAGTTTTGCCATTTGCGTTTTGAGATTAGTTTTCTACAAGAACTTAACAATAAGCAGCGCTACTATATTCATAACCTTAATCATAGGGTTAATCGCAGGACCAGCGGTATCCTTAAACGGATCGCCTACGGTATCGCCAGTAACGGCTGCCTTATGTGCATCCGAGCCCTTGCCGCCAAAATTGCCCTCTTCAATGTATTTCTTGGCATTATCCCACGCGCCACCCCCAGAAGTCATTGAAAGCGCAAGGAAAAGTCCGGTAATAATACCACCGACCAAAAGCCCCCCGAGAGCTTCCGCGCCAAGAAGCATACCGACGACAATCGGAGCGACGATAGGCAAAAGCGCGGGCACAATCATCGCGCGAATAGCGCGTCCCGTAACAATATCTACCGCGCGTGAATAATCTGGCTTTACTTTGCCCTCCATAATGCCTGGCATTTCACGGAACTGACGGCGCACCTCTTCCACAACAGCTGCCGCAACCTTGCCTACCGCCATCATATTTAATGAAGCAAAAAGATAGCTAACCAATCCTCCAAGCATCAACCCGATTAGAACACGAGGATCCTCCAAGCTGAAAGCGCGGTCAATAGAATCACCAAGCTCTTCTTTATATGCAACAAATAATACAACCGCCGCGAGCCCTGCCGAAGCAATAGCGTATCCTTTAGTAACTGCTTTTGTGGTGTTGCCTGCCGCGTCAAGGATATCAGTAACGTTTCGCGTCTCTTCTGGCAATCCCGCCATCTCGGCGATACCGCCCGCGTTGTCCCCCACTGGGCCAAACGCATCTAGGGTAACTATCACGCCGGATATGGAAAGCATTCCGACTACAGCAAGCGCGATACCATAAACTCCAGCGAGCATGAAGCTTAATAAAATTCCCGCGGCAATAAATATAGTAGGAAGTACGGTTGCCTCATATCCAATAGCAAGGCCGGCAATAACGTTAGTGCCGTGGCCAGAGCGAGATGCTTCGGCAATCGTGCGTACTGGACGAAACTGCTTTGAAGTATAGTAATCTGTTACAACAAACATAGCCGCGCCCACCAAGATACCCATTACAACAGAAATAAATAATCTGATTGGGGAATAGGGGATAATGTCAGACATCATCCAGCTTGTAATGGGGTAGAGAAATAGCAAACTCAATGCCGCCGCGCCAATCACTGCAAGATAAAGATTTTTTGTTACAGACGCAAAATTTGCAAGAAGAACCAGACCCAAACTAAGTAGGGAAGCGACAATACCAACCGCGCCCACCATGAGCGGAAATAACACCGCGTTGTCTACACCCTTAAATAGAAGCGAGCCGAGCAACATAGCAGAGAAGGTTGAAACAACGTATGTTTCAAACACGTCTGCCGCCATACCGGCGCAATCCCCTACGTTGTCACCGACATTATCCGCAATAACTCCAGGGTTACGAGGATCGTCTTCAGGGATACCAACTTCAATTTTTCCCACCAAGTCCGCGCCAACGTCAGCCGCTTTGGTGAAAATACCGCCGCCGATACGCGCGAATACTGAAATAAGAGAACCGCCAAATGCGAGACCCACTAGAGAACTAACGTCATTAGTCCACCAGTAAAATGCCGTTATAACAAAAAGTCCTAGCCCAACGACAAGCATGCCAGTAACAATACCGCTTTGGAATGAAAGACGAAATGCTGGAATTATGCCGCCTGAAGCGCGTTCCGCCGTAGGGCCATTAGTAGAAACCGCCACCATCATGCCAATGTATCCTGCCAAAGCCGATGCTACCGCGCCAACTAAAAAGCCGAGTGCGATATTAAATCCCAAGAACATCAGCAACACGAGAATACCAAGCGCTACTATAAATATTGTTCTATATTGGCGCGCTAAATACGCCTTCGCGGCAACCTTAATCGCCGCTGAAATTTGCGAAACTTGCGGATTCTTCATGGGAATTGCAAGCCCGCGCATTGCAAACAACCCCGCTACAAAAAGAGCTATGATTGAGACTATGAATGGGATTAGGAGAAACATAGGACAAAAAGTTAAAATTTAAAAGTCAAAAGTCAAAATGACAATGAAAAATTCAAAAATTTAGCATGTACTTTTTACTTTTGAATTATGATTTTGCATTTTGAGATTTGAGTTTTGACTTAATCTATATTTAAATCCTTAAATTAAGTTATTTTTCTTCATTTTTTTCAGACATATTAGTCTCTTCCTTCACATCTTCTGCTTCTTCAATCTTCTCTTCTGGTTTTCCCTCGGTCTCGACGGGTGCATCTTCCTCTGCAGTCTCCGTGCTTCCCTTAATCTCCCCGGTCTCTTTTGATTTTATATCAATTTTACTATTTGTTAATTTTGCGGCAAGGCGCACATTCTGCCCTTCGCGTCCGATTGCTAGAGACAATTGATCTTCTACCACGGTAACAAGCGCCCGTCCATTCTCAAGCTTCACATCTAGTACCTTGGCTGGAGAAAGAGCCGCTGATATGAATGCGGCCGGTTCGCTCTTCCACTCTATAATATCAATTTTCTCACCCCCAAGTTCATGAATGACTGCCGCAACACGCGTGCCGCGCTGGCCAACGCATGAGCCGATTGGGTCAACACCATCTTCAAGAGACGCTACTGCTATTTTTGTTCTATCGCCCGCTTCACGCGCGATAGCTTTAATCTCTACCGAACCGCCAGAAATTTCCGGCACCTCAAGCTCAAATAATCGCGCTACAAATTTTGGATGCGAGCGTGACAAATACACCTGCGGCCCTTTTGGCCCAGATTCAATTCCTAGTACATAGAAACGCATACGCTCACCGATACGATAGCGTTCACGCGCCACCTGATCTTTTGGCAAGACAATACCGATTGTTTTGCCAATATCAACAAACACGTACGGCCCCTCCATGCGCTGAACGACACCGCTGATAATTTGGTCTGTCTTTGATTCAAATTCGGTATAAATAGATTCTCGCTCCGCTTCACGAATGCGCTGAATAACAACCTGTTTTGCGGTCTGCGCGGCTACACGACCAAAATCTTCTCTGGTTTCAAGCGGGAAAATCATTTCTTGTCCCAACTCAACATTAGGGTCAATTTGTTTTGCCTCTTCAATCATAATGTGCTTTTCCGGATTAAAGCGAATTTTATGCGGCACCGCCTCCTCGCCTTCCTTGGTAAACACTTCCTCTTCTTCCGGCTGGTATGCTTCGCCACTCTCCAAGGCCGCTTGTCTCGCGGCCTCAATTTCCTCTTCGGTTTTAATCATCGTTTCATCCACCACGATTTTTACCTGCCATACTTCCATTTTGCCAGTTTCGGGATCAAACTTCGCCCGCACTATCTGCCCGCGCTCACCGTAATCCTTTTTGTAGGCAGCTGCAATAGCCATTTCAATGGCTTCCAAAACTTGATCAACTTTTATTCCTTTTTCCTCTGCAATCTGTGATAGTGCAGAGCTTAATGCGCGAAGATCCATATGTAATAAAATTAAAAGATAAAAGTCAGAAGTTAAACATTACGGTGACTTTTAACTTTTAATTTTTGACTTTTAATTTAAAAATCCGCACTCTTGCGAGCCGGATTCAATCGTTCAATCGATTATAACGCCATAATAGCAGATACAAAATAATCAGTCAATACCGACATTCAAAATGGGTATATATAACAAAAACGCCTATAGACACCAGATTGAAACCCGCAGGGCAAATGTGTCACCACCAAAAATACCAGAACCAACACCCTGCGAACATGATGTTGCTCCTTGGCACGCTGCTACCGGAATGCTTTTAATAACCGCGTCCCAAGCCATTCGTTCCGCACCAACAATACCATAACTTCCACCAGTAACAACCGCGGACCCACGTCCAGCAGCGGCAATGGTTTTCCCCGCAGGACAGGTGGCTGTAAGTGTATAGGTTTCATTGGGTCCGTAAAAAATTTTCTGTTCGTATATATCAACCAAAGTCGCACCTATCAACGAAGAAGTTGCTGTGCCCACAATACTATTTCCCGGGCCAAAAGTTACTCCCTGCCTAACATTAGACGCAGTTGTGCCACTAATTCCCAAATTAGCGATATTAAAATAACTCGTAAGATAGCTTGCGAGCCCCGAGATGAGCGGGCGATCCCCTGGGGCTATGAGGTCGCCCTGATTAAAAGGAAGCCGCGCCGCCGGAATTTTTTTTGTAGAACTGTCATAAATTATATTACTAGAACCATCCATAATGTTGCCGAAAAATTGGGCGCCGCCAGACACACCTAGAGATGCGGCCCATACGCCACCGTTTGCTAGCAGACTGCCAGCTTTTGACTGGTCAATCGCGCTTGTATTAATTGGAGGAGCTGTATTGCCGTTAGGTGGCGCTTGGACGGGCGGCGCCCAGGCAAAAGCGCTGTAGGCAACGAGAGTAATGCCTATTGTTAAACCTGCTATTGTGGAGAGGAAGAGGTGCTTCATAAGATTAACTCTTAAAACTCTTTCTGTAGATTTGAATTTTAAGTTGTAGTTTTGCGATTTGAGATTTAAGATTTGAGATTTTATTATTTACTCTGCGCGCTTAGTGATTCTAAAAGTTTTTTCTTTTCTTCATCGGTTAAAACAGGCGTGCTGCTTGATGGGACGGATAAATCTTTAAGAAGCTGCTGTTTGTCTTTGTCTGACAATTGGCTTGCTTCCTCACCCGCTTTAGACGCGGAAAGCTGTTGAAGCAATTCTTGTTTTTCTTTATCGCTAAAAGCGGATGGCTTGTCTGTTTTAAGAGCCGAAGGAACAGTTTCTTTCTTGAGAGGAATTGAAAGAAAGATAACGATTGCAATGAGCAGTATAACTAGAATGCCTAAAATTGTCGGCACTCGTTTTGTTTTTAATTGCTCCCAATCCAGTGGCTGTGCTTGATTTGAGTGATTTATGCCCATAAATAAATTATACTATATTCAAAACAAATCGGGTAAGCGATTGTCAGCAATCACGAGAACGCCCTGATAGCCCTATAGTCTCCTTTTTATCCAATTTCTTGTATAAGTGTTATAAAAAAATCTTTCATCTCTTCTTTGGTCTTAGGCTTAATAAGCCAATAAAACTTTCATCTTCCAGATCGTCTGTGTATAGCAATTGCTCGGAAAAAAGTCGATCATTGAACGCTTCGCCATATTTTCGTTTAGAATCAAGAATTACATTATCCAAAGACATAAGTTCAAGGGAAAATATAATATATAGATCAATCGTGTTATCGTCTAATGCCTCTTGGTACATAATTCCAATTTGAAAAATGAAAAACCGCTTCTATTAAAGGTTTGGTTTTGGGTTTTATTTCAGTTGCGGGAATATTTGCCAAAACTTTTCGTATCTCTTCGTCGCCGTAAAAATTTCGTATCCAACGCCAGTGTTCAAGTGTGCCATAAGACAAGGCTTGCACAATAAGTGTTTTTTTATCTTTATAGGATCGCATTTATCAAAATCATACGACCAGAGAAGCGGTTTGAATATAATAGGAATAACACTCATATATCTATTATATCATACAATACTAAGTTTGCGTATCGCTTCGCCACGCGCATAAACTCACAAAATCCCGCCAGCCCACTTGTCCTTCCGTAGCTTTATGCGAAGGAGGGTGGGCTGACGGGATTACGCTTATTTATCGCGAATTTTCGCGCTCGCGCAATACTTGCTTAAATCGCCCTAAAAAGAAATCGAGATCCCGACGATTAATAACCAGTGGCGGCGCGAGGCGGATAACTTTGTCATGCGCGCCTTTGCAGATAATTCCAAGCTCAAGGAGCCGCGCGCACCAATCATCTGCCTTGCCGGCTTCTTTTGCAAGCTCAATACCAACGAGCAGACCTCTGCCGCGAACTTCTTTAACAAGCGGCGAGCCGGCGGTGATTTCAAGCAGACGCTGTTTGAGACATTCGCCCATCTTTGCGGAATTATCGACAAGACCTTCTTCCTGAATAATCTTAATCGTTTCTGTGCCAATGGCGCATGCCATTGCATTGCCGCCCCATGTACTGCCGTGGTCGCCAGGTTCAAATACATCCATTAAATGTCGAGATGCTAGAATCGCTGAAACAGGATAGGTTCCCCCACCTAGCGCCTTGCCCACAATAAGAACATCGGGACGGACATCCTCGTGTTCAAAAGCAAACATACTACCCGTGCGACCAAAACCGGTTTGCACTTCGTCCAGCATAAAAAGAACGTTTTGTTTTTTGCAAATTTCCTTAACTTCCGCAAGATACCCCGCAGGAGGAATGTGAATCCCGCCTTCGCCCTGAATCGGCTCAAGAAGTACCGCCGCTGTGCACGGCGTAATAGCGCTTTTAATCATATCCGTATCTCCAAAAGGCACAACACGATATGCAAACGTGGGATAAGGACCAAATAACTTATAATATTGCTCCTCTGACGAACCACCGATAACACCTATCGTGCGGCCATGAAAATTATCGCGCGCAAAAATAATTTCCGCCCTATTAAGTTCAACGCGCTTGCGAGTATATGCCCACTTTCGCGCGAGCTTAATCGCGGTTTCCACGGCTTCTACGCCGGTATTCATAAGCAAAGCGGCTTCCATTCCCGATACTTGTGTCAAAATCTGAAGATATGCCGCCTCTTGTTCGAAGTAAAAAGCGTGTCCTACCACAGCAAGCTGTTGGCGCAACACTCGTTTTATGCGCGGATGGTTGTGCCCAATGCTCACCGCGGAGTATGTGGCAAGCATGTCCAAATACTTGCACCCTTCAACGTCCCAAAGCCACGCTCCCTTGGCGCGCGCAAAAACTGTTCCCGAAAAACGCTTGTAATGATGAGCTGAGGACTGTTCTATTCGCCCAACCAAATCACTAGTCTTACTCATCTCGCCCCTCCTGCTTTATTTACGACCGTACCAACATATCTGACCGAGAACGACCAATGCACCGATTGCGCCAAAGCCAAAATTAAATACTATGACCAGGGTGCTCCCATCGTGTATAGCGACTAAGCACATCATTGCAAGCCCAATAAATAGAGTAACGAACATTGAAGTACTCACGCCCTCGGTTGACTTTCGTGTATAATTTGTCCAAACCTGAAGCCAGTTTACGGGGAACATAACAATAAAAGCAGTAAATCCGATGAGCTGCCATAATTCATCCATTATATTCACCTCTATTCTGCAACAACATTTTTAAAGTACCTCACCGTTGCCAGACGGCTTTCATAATCTACCAAAACAGTCGCGAGGTCAACACGCCAATCGGTGTTTTCCGGATATTTATTGGAAATAAGATATTCGCTGGCGACAATTTTAAGCTTTTGCTGTTTGTGATGGTCAAAATGATGCTCTGGACGCAAGTCATCCGGAACTGTTGCATCCGCAGCTTTTACCTCAACAAAAACAATTGTCTTGTTGTCTTGCGCCACAATATCAATCTCTCCAGTTTTTAAGTTCACATTTCTGCCCAGTATCTTCATTTTGCAAAACTGCCGCACATAACGCGCGGCAGAGTCTTCCCCTATTTGGCCGGTAGCTTTATTGGTGGACATGAATTAGGCAAACTCTCTACATATGGTTTATAATCTTAAAAAATTACGCCTTGATGTTATTATCTCAAATCTTAAATCTCAAATCGCAAAACTACAACTAAAATCTCAAAGCTACTTTTATATGTATTTTTCCGCCAGAGGCGCATGCCCGCCTCTGGCGGGGATCAGCCTTAGCGTAAAATTACATTTTGTTGTAATTTTTGTTAAACGTAGAAATACATTTTTTTGCGTAAAGCAACGTGGTTGCCACGCAACTCTACGTTGTATTTCTTGTTAAACGTAGAAATACATTTTTTTGTATTTCTTGCTCTGGCTGAGAGTTTTGCGATTCAGATTGGCGTTGTTGAGTAAATCCCGAACACGATAGTTTTCACCTAGTGTATTCAGGATTTACTCAACAACATAGGAGTCCGGCATACCAAGAGCAGTCATGATATTCAATGCCTTGCAGCGTAGGAATAGCTGGACTCGTTGAT